>CALGOE010000075.1 GCA_937958145.1 uncultured Desulfobacca sp. | reverse complement strand
TGGACTCCTCGCATCTCGAAAATATTGGTCAGCGTTCATATCGGATGGCTGCCTCTTAGTCACTGGACCTCCTATTATGAACATATGTTAATTATAGGAAGTGAGCCCGCCAATGTCAAGGATAAAATTTCAAACAAAGGTAGGCCGCAGCGGGACATTATTTCCTTGCACAAGCATAAGAAAATGAATACAAATAAAGATGGGAATTAAAAGGATTTCTGAGTCATTAACTTGACTAGTCCCAAAGAGTTTGCTATGGTGGGGACCGGCCTTGTGATATTTGTCATTTATCGCTGTCACTCTCCCGGCCCGTAGGGTAGGGAGGAGACCCGGCCTCCTGGCACGTTTGGTATTCCCCGCCCGGAAATCTGCTGCCATCGGTCAATAAAGGCCGTTCTCGCAGGGGCGGAGGTGCGGCGGCGGACGCTTCCCGATGGGGTCACGGCTGCCCATGGCTGTGATCCTTGGTCGGAGGCAGCAGTTTGCCGGCGGGATTCAACTCTTAATTGTTATAGGGATACATGTATGGCACAAGAGGAAAAGAAAACAATGACGGCAAGTGGCGGCAACGGCAAAACCGGGGCAGTCATGGTGGTAGGCGCCGGCATCGCCGGGATCCAGGCCGCCCTGGATCTGGCCAAGGCCGGGCTGTATGTCCACCTGGTGGAGAAAAAGCCGGCCATTGGCGGTATTATGGCCCAGTTGGACAAGACCTTCCCCACCAACGACTGTTCGATGTGCATCATTTCGCCCAAATTGGTGGAGTGCGGCCGGCATCTTAACATTGAGATCCATACGCTCTCCGAGGTGAAGGCCATTTCCGGCGAGCCGGGCAATTTTACGGTGACCGTGCAGAAAGAGCCGCGGTATGTGGATATGTCCAAATGTACCGGCTGCTCCGACTGCACCAAGGTCTGTCCGGTGGCCATGCCCAATGAATTTAACGCCGGTTTGGGGGATTGGCAGGCCATCTACCGGCTCTATCCCCAAGCCATTCCTTCGGCCTTTGGCATCAAGAAGTTGGACCGGGCCCCCTGCGTGCAGAAGTGTCCGGCCAACCTGTCGGCCCAGGGCTATGTCCAGCTCATCAAGGTGGGCAAGTTTAAGGAATCCCTGGATCTGATCATGAACCGGCTGCCCCTGCCCGGGACCATCGGCCGGATCTGCCCCCATCCGTGCGAAACCGTCTGCCGGCGGGCCGAAGTGGAAGAGCCCATTTCCATCTGCGCCCTGAAGCGCTTCGTGGCCGATCAGGTGGACTGGGCCACCCTGCCGGTGCCGGAGGTGACCAAGAATGACCAACCGGTGGCCATTATCGGCGCCGGCCCTTCGGGTCTGTCCTGCGCTTATCATTTGGCCCTGATGGGCTACAAGCCGGTCATTTTTGAGGCGGCCTCGGAACCGGGCGGCTGGCTGCGCTACGGCATCCCCGAATATCGGCTGCCCCGGAACGTGCTGAAACAGGAAGTGGATTACATCCAGCGCTGCGGCGTGGAAATCCGCTACAACAGCCCCATCGGCGGCGACCGCACCATTGACAGCCTGCTCACCAAAGACGGCTTCCGGGCGGTCTATCTGGGGGTGGGCTGCCAGGGCAGTCTGCGCATCCCGGTGCCCGGCCACGATGCCGACGGCGTCCTCTGGGGCGTGGAATATCTTAAGGAATTCGCCACCAGCGGCGCCTCCCCGACCCAGGGGAAAAAGGTCGTGGTCATCGGCGGCGGCAACGTGGCCATGGACGTGGCCCAGACGGCCAAACGCAACGGCGCCACCGAAGTCAAGATCATCGCCCTGGAAACCCGGGAAGAGATGCCGGCCAACCCCTGGGAAGTGGAAGAAGCCCTGCAGGCCGGCTGCCTTTTGGAGCACCGTTGGGGCGTCAAACAGATCGTCGCCGAAGGCGGCAAGGTCAAGGGCATCGAGCTCAAGGCCGTGGAGCGGGTTTTTGACGACCAGGGCCGGTTCGCCCCCACCTATTTTGAAGATCAGACCCGCATCGAACCTGCCGATGTGGTCATCATGGCCATCGGCCAGAAAGCGGACCTGAGCTTTATTACCGAAGCCGATAAGATCAAGCTGAGTCCCCGGGGTCTCATCGAGGCCGATCCGGATACCCTGCAGACCAGCCGGGAAGAGGTCTTTGCCGGCGGCGACGTGGTCTCCGGGCCGTACATCGCCATTGCCGCAGTGGCGGCCGGGCGGGAAGCGGCCATCTCCATTGACCGCTATCTCCGGGGTCAGGACCTGAAAGAAGACCGGGAATTTCCCCTGCGCTATGATGAACACGGGGAATGGAATCCCATCCCGGCCAATACCCCCAAACAACCCCGGGCCCAGATGGCCCATATCCCGGTGGAAGAGTGGAGCAAGGGCTTCAAGGAGATCAATCTGGGTCTGACGCCGGAGCAGGCCCAGGCCGAGGCGGCCCGCTGCGTTAACTGCGGCGTCTGTTCCGAGTGTATGCAGTGCGCCCTCAACTGCCAGCCCAAGGCCGTGGACCACAGCCAGAAGCCCCAGACTCTGGAGCTGAAGGTCGGGGCGGTGATTCTCTCCCCCGGCGCCAAGACCTTTGATCCCAGCGTCGCCGATGTCTGGGGCTATAAACGCATCCCCAACGTGGTCACCAGCCTGGAATTGGAGCGCATCCTAAGCGCCTCCGGTCCCTTTGAAGGCCATCTGGTGCGGCCCTCGGACCACAAAGAGCCCAAGAAGATGGCCTGGCTGCAGTGCGTCGGCTCCCGGGATGTGAAATACAACTCCTACTGTTCGTCGGTCTGCTGTATGTATGCCATTAAAGAAGCGGTCATTTCCATGGAGCACAGCAAGGAGCCCCTGGAGACCACCATCTTCTATATGGATATGCGGACCTACGGCAAGGATTTTGAACTGTATTATAACCGGGCCAAGGAACTGGGCGTCCGCTTTGTGCGCTGCCGGGTGCACAGCCTGGATCCGGCTCCGGGCGACAATGTCAAGGTCAATTATGTTACCGAGGAAGGGGAATTCCTCAGTGAAACCTTTGATCTGGTGGCCCTGTCGGTGGGCTTCCAGGTGAGCGGCGAGGTCATCAATCTGGCCCACAAGCTGGGCATTGATATGACCCAGCATCAGTTGGCCAAGACGGATCCCTTCACCCCGGTGGAGACCTCCAAACCGGGTGTGTATGTCTGCGGCACCTTCCAGGCGCCCAAAGACATCCCCCAATCGGTGATGGAGGCCTCGGCGGCCGCCGGCGGCTGCATCTCCGCCCTGGGCGACGTGAAATGGACCATGACCAAGACCAAGGAACTGCCGCCCCAGGTGGACCGTTCCCAGGAAAGGCCGCGCATCGGCGTTTTTATCTGCAATTGCGGCATCAACATCGGCGGCCTGTTGAGCGTCCCGGCCCTGAAGGAATACGCCGCCACCCTCCCCAACGTGGTCATGGTGGACGACAACCTCTTCACCTGTTCCCAGGATACCCAGGACAAGATGCTGCAGGTCATCAAGGAGCAGAACCTCAACCGGGTGGTGGTGGCGGCCTGCACCCCCCTCACCCATGAGCCCCTGTTCCAGGAGACCATCATGGATGCCGGCCTGAACAAGTACATGTTTGAGATGGCCAACATCCGCAACCAGGACACCTGGGTGCACATGAAAGAGTATGACGCGGCCACCGAGAAGGCCAAACACCTTATTAAGATGGCGGTGGCCCGGGCCTCGGTGCTCAAACCGCTGGTGGAAAAACCGCTGAACATCATCCCCCGAGCCTTGGTGGTGGGCGGCGGCATCGCCGGTATGAATGCCGCCTTGAACCTGGCGGACCAGGGTTTTGATACCGTGTTGGTGGAAAAAGACACGGAATTGGGCGGCGTGGCCCGGAAGATCCACAAAACCATCGAAGGCATGGATGTGCCCACCTACCTGGCCGATCTGGTCAAGAAGGTCAAGAGCCACAATAAGATTGAACTCTACACCGGCGCCGAGGTCGTGGGCTTCGGCGGCTATAAAGGCAATTTCAATACCAAACTGAAGATTGGGGCAGAGGAGAAGGCCATTGACCATGGCGTCGTCGTCATCGCCACCGGCGGTCATGAATACCGGCCCAAAGAGTTCTTGTATGGCGAGGACAGCCGGGTCATGACCCAACTGGAGTTGGGCGACAAGATCCACGCCGCCAAGAATGAAGTGGCCAAATGGGATCAGGCCGTCTTTATTCAGTGCGTCGGCTCCCGGAACGACGAGAACCCCAACTGCAGCCGGGTCTGCTGCCAGGGTGCGGTGAAATACGCCCTGCAGTTGAAGGAGCTGAACCCGGCCATGGATGTGGTCATTCTCTACCGGGATATGCGGACCTACGGCATCCTGGAGGATTACTACCGCCAGGCCCGGGACAAGGGCGTCATCTTCGCCCGCTTTGATCCGGAGAAAATGCCCCAGGTAAACAAAGAAGGCGATGCCCTCAGTGTCACCTTTATTGATCACGTGCTGCAATTGCCGGTTCAGGTCAAACCCGATGCCCTCATTCTGAGCGCCGGGGTCATGGCCAACGACACGGAAAAATTCGCCACCATGCTCAAAATTCCGCGCAATGCCTTTGGCTACTTCATTGAAGCTCACGCCAAGCTGCGGCCGGTGGATTTTGCTTCGGAGGGGATCTTCCTGTGCGGTCTGGCCCATGCGCCCAAGCTCATCAGCGAGAGCATTGCCCAGGCCATGGCGGCGGCAGCGCGGGCCGGCGGCTTCCTGTCGGATACCAAACAGACCATCAGCGGCGTCGTCTCCCATGTGGATCCCAAACACTGCGCCGCCTGTCTGGTCTGCGTGCGCAGCTGCCCCTACAATGTGCCCCAGATCAACGAAGACAATGTCTCGGAGATCAACGAGGCCATCTGCCAGGGGTGCGGTATCTGCGCGGCGGAATGTCCGGGCAACACCATCCAGTTGTCGCATTACGAAGATGATCAACTAACTGCCAGCATCCTGGCCTTTTCCTAAGGAGTAGGGGTATGGAAAATTTTGAACCGAAAATTCTTGCTTTCTGTTGCAGTTTTTGAGCGTACTCCGCTGCGGACCTGGCAGGTTCGATGCGACTGCAGTATCCCACCGATATTCATATCATCAAGGTGCCCTGCACCGGCCGGGTGGACCTGTTCCACCTCCTCCAGGCCTTTGAGCAGGGCGCCGATGGTGTTTTCGTGGCCGGTTGTCTGGAAGGCGACTGCCATTATATGCACGGCAACCTGTATGCCCGGAAACGGGTGGAACGGGCCAAGGAGATCCTGGCAGCCACCGGTATCGGTCGGGATCGGGTGGAAATGTACAACCTTTCCGCCGGTCAGGGCACCAGATGGGCCGAAATCTGTCGAGAATTTGACGAGCGGATCAGAAACCTGGGGCCCAGCCCCATCCGCTTCGCCCACGAAAAGAAAGCCGCCTAGGCTTGAGGAGGCAGCCTGATGATTAAGGCAACACCGAAACCACTGGAAGAAATTATCAACTATGTCAAAGACTTCAACAAAATTCTGGTAGCCGGCTGCGACGGCTGTGTCACCGTCTGCGAGGCCGGTGGCATGAAAGAGGCCAAAGTTCTGGGTTCCGCCTTGCGCCTGTATTTCACCCAGGCCGGCAAGGATCACGAGGTCGTCGAGACCACCGTTACCCGGCAGTGCGACAAAGAGTATCTGGCCGAGTTGAAAGATATGGTGGAGAACGCCGATGCGGTCGTCTCCATCGCCTGCGGCTGCGGTATCCAGTATCTCACCGAGATGTACAACGACAAGATCGTCTTCCCGGGCGTGGACACTCATTTCATGGGCATCAACGCCGACCGGGGCATCTTCGAGGAACGCTGTGCCGGCTGCGGCCAATGCGTCCTGGCCAGCACCGGCGGCATCTGCCCCATCGCCCGCTGTTCCAAACGGATGCTCAACGGGCCCTGCGGCGGCTCCGAGGCCGGCAAGTGCGAGATCAGCAAGGATACCCCCTGCGGCTGGCATCTGATCTATGAACGCCTGGAGAAGTTGGGGCAAGTGGACCGCTTCACCCAGCCGGTGGACCCCAAAAACTGGCGGACCAGCCGGGACGGCGGCCCCCGGGTGATCATCCGGGAAGACTTGCGCAAAGCCGAGCCGCAGCACGGCAGCGCCCATTCATAAGGTTTAGCCTGGGGCCGATCCTGGGACCGGCCCCGGTCAGGAGAGCTGAGAGAGGAAGAGTGCATGGAACCAAAAACACCCAGTAGATTAGAGAAGATCATGGCCGCCGGCCAGCTTGGCGTTACGTCGGAGGTCGGCCCGCCCCGGGGCGCGGACGGGGCCGAAATTGAACACAAGGGCCACCTCATTAAAGACTATGTGGATGCAGTGAATGTTACTGACAACCAGACCTCGGTGGTCCGGCTCTGCAGTCTGGCCTCCTGCATCCGTCTGAAACAGATGGGCATCGACCCGGTCTTGCAGATGACCACCCGGGATCGCAACCGCATCGCCATGCAGAGCGATATCCTGGGCGCGGCGTCCTTTGGCATCCACAATATGCTCTGTTTAACCGGCGACCACCAGACCTTCGGCGACCATCCCATGTCCGCCAACGTCTTTGATCTGGATTCCGTGCAATTGATCCAGACCGTTAAGATGATGCGGGATGAAGGCAAACTACTCAGCGGTTTCGAGATGAAAGTCCGCCCCCAGATCTTTATCGGGGCTGCTGAAAACCCCTTTGCCGGGCCCAACGTGGAACTTCGGGCCTTGCGTCTGGGCAAAAAGATCGCTGCCGGCGCGGAATTTATTCAGACCCAGTGTATTTATAATATTCCGAAGTTCAAGGAATGGATGAAGATCGCCGTAGACAAAGGGTATGCGGAAAAGGCGTACATCATGGCCGGCATCACCCCCTTCAAGAGCCTGGGCATGGCCCGCTACATGAAGACGAAGGTGCCGGGGATGGACGTGCCGGACAATCTCATCGACCGCCTCAAAGGCGTGCCCAAAGAAAAGCAGGCTGATGAAGGCATTAAGATGGCCATCGAGATGATGCAGGAATTGAAGGAAGTTCCCGGCGTCCGGGGTTTCCACATCATGGCCATCGAGTGGGAAGAGAAGGTCCCGGAATTGGTCAAGGGCGCCGGCCTCTACCCGCGGCCCCAGGTTTAGTAAGCCTGAAGGGCCAGGCTGTTGGGGGGGAGGGGGCCAGGAGGCAGCGCTCCCTGCCCCCCCCAACCCCGATTACCATTGACTTTGCCGGAAAAACGCGCTATAATGGTTATAGACAAAATTTCGGCAAAGGTAACGTACCCGAGAAATTTTTACGTAAGGATGATACTATGGCAGATGAACCTTTAGTGTTAACCAAGCGAGAGGGCAAGTCCTTCAAAGACATTGTCATGGAGAAGCTGCCGGATGGCGGCAATCTCAATGCCTGTCTGACCTGTGGGACCTGCGCCGCAGGGTGCCCGGCCACCGGCTTGGCGGGCATGGATCCCCGCAAAGTGGTGCGCATGGCGGCCCTGGGCATGGATGAGGAACTGAAAAAGACGCCCTGGGCCTGGTTTTGCAGCATGTGCACACGCTGCGTCCATGCCTGCCCCATGAATGTCAACATTCCCCAGTTGGTCTACAACATGCGGGCCTCCTGGCCCCGGGACCAGCGGCCCCGGGGTATCCTGCGCTCCTGCGACGCGGCCTTAAGCACTGATACCTGCAGCGCTATGGGCGCCCGGGAAGAAGACTTCGAATTCATTGTCAACGATGTCTTAGAAGGCGTGCGGGAGCAACCCGGGTTCGAAAACATCCAGGCTCCCATTGACAAACAGGGCGCTTATTTCTTCCTGAACCAGAACTCCCGGGAACCGGTGAACGAACCCGAGGAGATGATCCCCTTGTGGAAGATCATGCACCTCGTCGGCGCCGACTGGACCTACGGCAGCAAAGGCTGGGCCGCCGAAAACTACTGCATGTTCCTGGCCGATGACGATGCCTGGAAGCACATTACGGAAGTATCCATCAGAAAGGCGGAGGAGCTGGGCTGCAAAGTCTTCCTCAACACCGAGTGAGGGCACATCACGTTCGCGGTCCGGGCCGGACTGCAAAAATACAAAATCGCTACCTCTGTTGACGTGCAAAGCATCTTTACCTGGTATGCCAAATGGATCCGGGAAGGGAAGCTGAAGGTCAACTCCGACTGGAACAAAAACCTCAAGATCAAATTCACCGTCCAAGACCCCTGCAACATCATCCGCAAAAGCTTCGGTGACGCCTGTGCCCAGGATTTACGTTTTGTGGTCAAATCCTGTGTGGGCGAAGAGAACTTTGTGGACATGGCTCCCAACATGTCCAACAACTACTGCTGCGGCGGCGGCGGCGGCTTCCTGCAGAGCGGCTACACCGAGGAGCGCTTGGCCTACGGTCAGAAGAAATTGGACCAGATCGTGGCCACCGGCGCCGATTATTGCATCGCGCCGTGCCACAACTGCCATTCCCAGATTCACGAACTGGCCGAACATGCCCCCAAACATTGGGGCACGGTCCACCTCTGGACCATCATCTGCCTCTCCCTGGGCGTGCTCTGCCGCAACGAACGCACCTATCTCCACGATGACCTGAAGGAAGTGAATATCCCCGAATGGGATGAGACGGAATTCCTGGTCTAACCTGGCCTGATCTGGGATAAAAAAAAGGCGGCTGCCGATGTGGCAGCCGCCTTTTTCCGTCTCCTCCTTGGAAAAATCCTTTCCTCCCGGCGAGATGGAGGCCCTTCCCGCCGGGCCGGATAACAAGGATTGAGATTGGGCAACAATTTCTCTTTAAGTTTACTTCCACCTTCTGCCCCTCAATTATTTCGACTCTGCGACAAATTCTTGACAGCCCGTTGAACTCGCATTATGGTATAATTACCTGCCTGATAATCTTTCCAAAGGACAACCGTATATGGCCCGAGGCAGCATCCTGGTGGTAGATGATTCCAGTGCTGTGCGTGAGAACCTCAGCGAGCTTTTGCAGGCTGAGGGCTACGATGTGGATAGTTGCGCCGACGGCAGAGAGGCCCTGCAAATCCTCCAGGACCATATTTATGATGTGGTGCTGACGGATCTCTCCATGCCGGAAATAGACGGCATGGCAGTCCTGACCTATCTGGTGCAGCATTTTCCCGAGACCAGTTGTATTATTATTACCGGGTATGGCACCATCAAAACCGCGGTGGATGCCATGCGGTTGGGGGCCTTCGATTATCTTTGCAAGCCGGTGGAGACCCAGGAAATCCTCCTGGTGATTGCCCGGGCTTTGGAGCATCAGCGCCTGTGGCGGGAAAATATCCGCCTCAAAAAGCAGTTGCGGGAAAAATTCGGCTTTGACAATATCATCGGGACCAGTGAGCCCATGCTCAAGGTCTTTGATCTGATCCGCAAGGTGGCGGATACCGATAGCACGGTCCTGATCACGGGCGAATCCGGGACCGGAAAGGAATTGGTGGCCCGGGCGATTCACTACCATGGGCAGCGTCAGGCCAACCCCCTCATACCGGTCAATTGTGCCGCTATTCCCGAAGATTTATTAGAGAGCGAACTCTTCGGCCATGAGAAGGGGGCGTTCACGCATGCCATCCGCACCCGCATCGGCCGTTTTGAACAGGCCCACGGCGGGACCATTTTCCTGGACGAAATCGGGGATATGAGCCCCAATCTGCAGGTGAAGATTCTCCGGGTCTTGCAAGACCGCCAATTTGAGCGCATTGGCGGCAATCGGACCATCAAGGTGGATATTCGAGTCATCGCCGCCACCAACCAGGATTTGCAGCAATTGGTCCAAGCCGGGAAATTTCGGGAAGATCTCTATTACCGGCTCAATGTTATTCCGATCGAGCTGCCGCCCCTGCGGGAACGCCGCAGCGATATTCCCATGTTAGTAACTCATTTTCTCCAGGAATTCAGCCGGAAAAAGAAAAAGAACGTGCAGCGGCTGACGCCGGCGGCCATGCGCTGCCTCTGCGATTATCATTGGCCAGGGAATGTTCGGGAACTGGAGAACCTGCTGGAACGCCTGGTCATCCTAGCCGATGGGGAGGTGGTGGATCTCAAGGATTTACCGGACCACCTGCAACACCGGCAAGCGGAGACGCTCTGGTGGCAGGCCGAGATACCCGCGGGCGGCCTGCCCTTGCAGAAATTGCTCTCTGATCTGGAGCGGCAGTTGATCATCAAGGCCTTGGATCAGGCCGGTTGGATAAAAAATCAGGCGGCCCAACTGCTCCAATTGAACCGTACTACTTTGGTGGAAAAGATCAAAAAGCAAAAAATTACCCGTTTCTCCCAGGGAGAGACCATGGGAAAAATCCAGGGGAAACCATAGAGGGTGCCATGTCTCGCGAAGAAGCCCGTTTGGCAGCAATCCAGACCCTGAGTCAGGGGGTTTTACAGGAGTTGGCCCCGGAGCAGATGGGCGGTTTTGACCAGGACTTTGCCCTGTGGCTGGCCATGCCGGTGCATCTGGCGGCCAGGGAGCAGGTTTCCGGCGATGATCTGCTCTTACCCATGGGCCGTTGGGCCAGTCGGAGATCGACGAACCGGAATCTTGCCAGGACAGACCAGGGTTTAGACACCACTTTGGTGGCGGGGATGTTCCTGCAGGTGATCCTTGAGGCCGAACACCTCCCAGGCACGCCGCTGGAAAGGACCTGTTTTGTCAAACAGGCGGTGAAAAATTTTCTCGTCCAGCGGCTGGCCGGCCAGATCACTCTGTCGCAGTTTTTCCGTCTGGTCCAGCTTATCGAGCAGGAAGTGGGCTACTACTTTCAGCGTCTCCAGGGGCAATGGCTGCCGGCCGCCGAGGCGTCCGAGCCAGCAGCAGTGCCGACCGCGCCGCCGCCAAAGGGCCGCGAGATTCGCACGGCGGCGTTACGGACTGCCCTGCTGGGGCTGCCTCTGCCGCAGCAGGCCAACCGCAAGCTCTCCCTGGAAGGGTTATTGGCCTTTCTCCTGGATTCCCAGGGGCGCTGGTTCCGCCTCCTGGATTTTGAAGCCCATTTTCGCCTGAATAAGAAGACTGCCTGGTCGTATCTGACCCTGCTGCTGCAGCATGAAATTGTCCGCCATAATGAACAAAGGGCCAATAAGGTCCGCTATGCCCTGGCCGAGCAATTTTTAGGGCCTCAGTCCGGCCAGGAAGGTGAAGCAGAGTGAAATTTACCGCAGAGGATAGACGGGTCGGTTGGCGCTGGCAGGGTAGGGGGCAACCCAAAAGGGGGCGGCATGCCATTTGAATTCAAATTACCGGATGTGGGCGAAGGTCTGACCGAGGGCGAACTGCTGGCCTGGCTGGTGCAGCCGGGTGAGCAGGTCAAGGAGGGCCAGCCGCTGGCCCGCATCGAAACCGATAAGGCCATTGTGGATATTCCAGCCCCCAGGGATGGGATTGTGCTGCAGCTGAAGTTCTCCCCCGGGAATATTATTCATGTGGGCGAGGTTTTTGTGGTTTTAGGAGAGCCGGGGGAAGAACCGGTTCCTGCGCCCCAGGTCGGCGTGGGCGTGGTGGGGGTGCTGGAGGAGGCGCCGCCGGAACCGGCGACGGCTGCTCCCCGGCAGGTCCTGGCAACGCCGGTGGTCCGGAAACTGGCCAAAGACCTGGGGGTGGATCTGGCCACCATAGCCGGCAGCGGTCCGGAAGGGCGGATTCTAGAGACGGACGTGCGCCAGGCGGCGGCCCAAGAGGCGGCAGCACCGGCGCCGCCGGCCGCGGCAGCAGTCCCGGCCCCGCCCGTCGGCGAGGCGGCGGCACCGCCCTCTGCTCCAGTCCCGGAGGCGCCGCCGGCGGCCCGCAAAGTCAAGAAATACGATTTTTACGGCTATATCGAGCACGTCCCTTTCCGGGGGCTGCGCAAGGCCATGGCCAAGAATGTCAGCCGTTCCCACCAGACGGCGGTGATGGTGACGGCCACCGATGAGGCCGATATCACCCAACTCATGGCCTTGAAGGCCAAGATCAGGGCTCTGCCTCAGGCCCAGGGCGTCCATTTGACCATCCTGCCCTTTCTTATCCGGGCGGCGGTGGCGGCGCTGCAGAAACATCCCTATCTGAACGCCGTCCTGGACGAAGAGGCCGACGAGATCATCTTGAAAAAATATTACAATATCGGCATTGCCACCGACACCCCGGCCGGCCTCATGGTGCCGGTCATTAAAAATGCCGGGGATAAGACCATCCTGGAACTGGCCCGGGAGATCCAGACCCTGGCCGCCAAGGCCCGGGACCGCAGCATCGATCTGGCCGACCTGCAGGGCGGTTCCTTTACGATTACTAATTATGGCGCTATTCGAGGTATTTTGGGCACCCCGATAATGAATTACCCGGAGGTGGCCATCCTGGGGGTTGGGCGCAGCCAGGCCTTGCCCCGGGTGCAAGACGGCCAGATCATTATCCGTCAAATCCTGCCCCTCTCCCTGAGCTTTGACCATCGGGTGGTGGACGGCGGCCAGGCGGCCCGCTTTCTGCAAGAGTTTATAGCCTACCTGGAAGAGCCGGCCTTGCTGCTGGCAGGGTAGAGGGAGCAGAGGTCCTGGCCACTTGCCGCCAACACCCACCTGTAGCGGTTTCGTCCGCAAATTTAGCAGAAATTCCCTCATATCATGAACACCTGATGATACGGCGAAGATTTCTGAGGCACGGCGGGCGTGCCTTTCTGGATTCTGGCGCCGTAACCGCATAAACAAGGTATGGACACACCACAGATTCTTATCAAAGGGGCCCGGGAACACAACCTCAAGAACATCGACGTCGCCCTTCCCCGGAACAGTCTCATTGTCATCACCGGGGTGAGCGGCTCCGGCAAGTCGACGCTGGCCTTTGATACCATTTACGCCGAGGGCCAGCGCCGCTATGTGGAGTCCCTGTCGGCCTATGCCCGGCAATTCCTGGAACTGATGGACAAGCCGGATGTGGATATCATCGAGGGCCTGTCGCCGGCCATCGCCATTGAACAGCGCAAGTCCAGCCAGAATCCCCGCTCCACCGTGGCCACCTCCACGGAAATCTACGATTATTTGCGCCTGCTCTTTGCCCGCCTGGGCACGCCTTATTGTTACCAATGCGGCCGCCCCATCGCGTCCCAAAGCGTGCCCCAGATGGTGGAGCAGATCCTGGCGTTGCCGGCAGGAACCCGTTTCACGGTCCTGGCCCCGGTGATCGTCAACAAAAAAGGGGAGCACCAGCGGCTGCTGCAGCGGCTGCGCCAGGAGGGCTACAGCCGGGTCCGGGTCAACGGCGAACTGTTCGACCTGGACGAACCCATTGTGCTGGACAAGAATAAACGGCACACCCTGGAAGTGGTCGTGGATCGGCTCGTGGTGAAGCCGGGGCTGGAGACCCGGTTGACGGACTCTCTGGAACTGGCCGTGGGTCTGGGGGATGGAGTGGTCAAGATAGCGCCGGTGGATGGTGCCGAGCTGCTCTTCAGCGAGCGTTTTGCCTGTGAGGTCTGCGGCATCAGCTATCCGGAGCTGACCCCCCAGATGTTTTCCTTTAACAGCCCGCAGGGGGCCTGTGCCACCTGCAGCGGCCTGGGCACGCAGCTGGTGTTGGATCCGGACCTGATTGTTCCCGATCCCGAGCTCAGTATACGGGAGGGGGCCATCCTGCCCTGGGCCCACCGTCAATCCATGTATCACCAGCAGATGTTGGAGGCCCTGGAACAGCATTACAATTTTTCCATCCGGACGCCGTTTCGGGAACTGCCCCCCCGATTGCAGCAGATTCTGCTTTACGGTTCGGGCCCCGAGACCATTCGCTTTCTCTTTGAACGCAACGGTCGGCGGGTGGCGGAGGAGCGAACTTTTGAAGGGGTTATACCGAATTTGCAGCGGCGCTATCGGGAAACGGATTCGGGGCTCATTCGGGAGGAGATCGAACGGTTCATGAGCCGGCAGCCCTGCCCGGACTGTGGCGGCGGTCGATTGCGGCGGGAGGCCCTGGCCGTGAAGGTGAACGGCCTCAATATCAGCGAGGTCACTCAGTTAACGGTGGGACAGTGTCAACAGTGGTTTGACCACCTGACCCTGACGGACCAACAGATGGCCATCGGCCGCCGCATTCTGAAAGAGATCAGGGAGCGCCTGGGGTTTCTGCTGGACGTCGGCTTGGACTATCTTACTCTGAACCGCACCACCGCCACCCTCTCGGGGGGAGAAGGGCAGCGCATCCGCCTGGCCACCCAGATCGGCTCGAAGCTGACGGGCGTCCTCTATGTGCTGGATGAACCAAGCATCGGGCTGCACCAACGGGACAATCTGCAGCTGTTGCGCACCCTCAAGACCCTGCGGGATCTGGGCAACACGGTGATTGTGGTGGAACACGACCTGGAGACTATCCGGGCGGCGGATTACGTCGTCGACATGGGGCCGGGGGCCGGCAACAGCGGCGGTCGGGTGGTCTTCAGCGGCAGTCCGTCGGGGCTGTGCCAGGAATCAGAATCTTTGACGGGGCTTTATCTTTCCGGGGTGCGGCAGATCGCAGTACCCCGGCCCCGGCGGCAACCCCGGGATTTCCTGATTTTGGAGGGGGCCAGGGGCCATAACCTGCAAAACCTCACTTTGCGGCTGCCCTTGGGGGTGATGACCTGCGTCACCGGCGTCTCGGGCTCCGGCAAAAGCACCCTGATCATGGATACCCTCTATAAAAGTCTCTGTCAGAAATTTTATCGGGCCAAAGACCGGCCCGAACCCTATGACCAGCTGCGCGGGCTGGAGAAGATCGATAAGGTCATTCACATCGATCAGAGCCCCATCGGCCGCACTCCCCGGTCCAATCCGGCTACCTACACCGGTCTGTTCACCCTGGTGCGGGATCTGTTTGCCAAGGTGCCGGAAGCCCGGGCGCGCGGCTATAAACCGGGGCGGTTTAGCTTCAACGTCAAAGGGGGCCGCTGCCAACACTGCGAGGGGGACGGCATTATTAAGATCGCCATGCACTTCTTGCCGGATGTGTATGTCAAGTGCGAGGTGTGCCAGGGGAAACGGTTCAATCCCAGCACCCTGGAAATTAGATACAAAGGGCGGAACATCGCCGAGGTTCTGGAAATGACGGTGGATCAGGCCAGGGAATTCTTCCAGGATATTCCGCCGTTAAAGGCGAAGCTGGAGACCCTGGTGGAAGTAGGCCTGGGCTACCTGCAGTTGGGCCAGCCGGCCACCACCCTCTCCGGCGGCGAAGCCCAACGGATCAAGCTCTCCCGGGAACTGAGCAAACGGGCCACCGGCCGCACCCTCTATATTTTGGACGAACCGACGACGGGCCTGCACCTGGCGGATATCGAAAAACTCCTGCAGGTCCTCAATACCCTGGTGGCCGCCGGCAACAGTGTGGTAGTCATCGAACATAATCTAGAGGTGATCAAGACGGCAGATTTTATCCTTGATCTGGGTCCGGAAGGGGGGGACCGGGGCGGCCGTATTGTCGCGGCCGGTACACCCGAAGAGGTGGCCCAGGTGACCGCGTCGTATACCGGCCAGTTCCTGCGGGAGCTGCTGACTTAGACCGCTTCCATGGTGAGGTGGTAAGCCAGATTGTCCAGCTTCACGGTAAAATCGACATTTTCCACAATATAGCCTTCGGGCATCTGGATCTGCAGAGGGGCAAAATTCAGGATGGCTTTGATACCGGCCTCGACCAGCAGGCGGGCGGTGGCCTGCGCCTGGGAGGCCGGCGTGGCGATGACGCCGATGTCGATATTTTTTTCCTTGACGACGGTAGGTAATTCATCGATATGATGAATGATTTGGCCGCTGGGGAGACGCCGTCCTACTTTTTTGGGGTCCACATCAAAAACTGCCACGAATTCATAGCCCTGCTTGACGAAATTCTCATGGGCCACCAGGGCCAGTCCCAGGTTGCCGATGCCCACCAGGGCCATCCGCCAACGGCGGTTCAGGCCGAGGATCTTCTTGATTTCAAAGAGTAATTCTTTGACAAAATAGCCCACCCCCCGCACGCCGAATTCTCCAAAATAAGCCAGGTCTTTGCGCACTTGGGCCGGATTGACGCCGCACTTCTGGGCCAGCTTGTCGGAGGCAATAATATTGACATGTTCCAGCAGCAATTCTTCCAAGGCACGGGAATATAGAGACAAACGGGTGATCGTAGCCGAAGGGATCTTGGAGAATTTCATGGTTTTTTCAGAAAATCAAGAATTTGGGGTCCAGCTATGTGATTGTTTGCACAAGTAATTTTTTTAAAAAAGAGGGGCCTTACGGCCCCTCGCACCATCAAGCTGGCAATCGGTTACATTTTGAGACCGAGGGCGCCGGCAATGGGTTTGGCCATGGGGTAAGCATAGAGGATGATCAGGGCGACGACCAAAGCGTAAATACACAGAGATTCGATCAACGCCAGACCGATCAGCATGGTCACGGTGATTTTACCGGAAGCTTCGGGATTGCGGGCAATACCTTCCACGGCGCTGCGGACGGCCAAGCCCTGGCCGATGCCGGTACCGAAGGCGGCGATGCCGATGCCAAAACCGGCGGCGGTAACAGAAGCAGCAAAGAAGCCGCCCAGACCAGGGGCGCCGCCAGCAGCTTCAGCAGCCAGCGCCAGGGTTGCCAATCCCAGGGTGAACAGCAGGGTCATTCCGGCAATCATCAGTTTCTTCATTCCAACAAACCTCCTCATAAAAAGTATATAGTGAAGTGGCCTTCTTCCAACGTTTAGTGGGCTTCTTCCATGGAACCGGTGAAATACATAATGGACAGCAGGGAGAAGATAAAGGCCTGCACGGTGCAGGTAAAGATGGCCAGGAACATCATGGGCAGGGGCGCCAGGAAGGCACCGGCCAGCATGAGCAGGATGGCCAAAACGAGATCTTCACCCATAATATTGCCAAAAAGACGTAAAGTCAGGGACATGACCCGGGCCAGGTGACCGACGATCTCAATGGGCAGGAACAACGGCGCCAGAGCAGGGACGGGTCCCAAGAAATGTTTGATGTATTTGGCCCCATGAAACTTGATGCCCAGGTAATGGGTATAGATAAACGTGCACAGAGCCATGGACAGAGTGGTATTGATATTGGCCGTCGGCGAAAAGAAGCCGGGGATGAGGCCGATGAGGTTGCAGACCCAGATATAGAGGAAAAGAGTGCCGATATACGGAAAAAAGGCCCGACCTTCCTCACCGGTGATGTCGACCATGAAGTCTTCCAGGCCGCCGATCAACAATTCAAAGAAACTCTGCCCACCGGCCGGCACCAAGGCCCGGGGTTTAGCGGCCAGATAACCCAAGCCCACCAACAGGGCCATAATCAGCCAGGCATAGGTTACGTGCGGGGGAATGTGCAGTCCCAGCATGCCGGTGAGGACATCGAGGAAAAGAATTGGATGTTCCATGAACTGCTAGCGCCTCCTTATAAGAATTCTTCCGAAACTTTAGAAAAAAAAATCTTGCGCGATTCTAAGATCCCCAATATGAGCAACGTGATAACAATGGTGGACAGACCCAAAATTAAACCGAAGATGTGGACCCAGCCGCTGCGAATCAGGAGAAAGATGATGACCACGAGAGCCAAGAAACGCAGAACATACCGCAGGGTCATAAAGGAAACGGCCTGGCGGCCAGCGGTCTGCCACTCCTCCCGGGAACGCACGGGCCGATTTAAGACGGAAATGAGGATGTGGGCCATCAGGTGAAAATTCACCACCGCCAAAAGCCCCCCCACCAAGATGCCCCCGGCTACCTCGCGGCCAAAGGTTAGCCAGCCGGCGACCGTGAGGACGGCCAGAACCAGCCAGCTGGTGATCTTCATAGTGCGGGGGGTGAGGAATTCCGTCGTCATCATTACATCTTGGTGCGTTTGCCCATAACATACAGGTTGCGGAAGCCGGCGATAATACCGATGATCAGACCCAGATAAAAAAAGAGCATATTATTGAAATGCTGGGAGAGCCAATAGCCGATGCCGCCGCCAATGGCGATGGCGAAGACCAGGGCAAAGCCGATGGCGCTGGCTTTATACCCACCGGAGAAGAGTTCCTTGAGAAATTTTTTGGTATCTTCCTTCAAACAGCCACCCTCGGCCAGGCGTCATCCCATTCGTGCAAAAACTCACAAAAGGGAATATCACACCACTCCCCTGAAGTCAATCTTTTTTTCAGGAAATTTCCTGGAGGAAAGAAGGGACTGCATTCCCGGTGCCTGCGCGGGGAAGGTGTGAAGATCATGAAAAAAAATGATATGCGGGCCCCGGCCCGGCAGGGCTGCGGGAGCGGTGAGGCCTCAGGATTTGGCCACGGGCAGCTCGATGACAAAGGTGGCCCCGATGGTGGCCGTGGTATCTATATAGATGCGCCCCCGGTGTTGTTTAATGATGCCGTAACTGTTGGACAGCCCCAGACCGACGCCCCGGCCCACCTCTTTGGTGGTGAAAAAAGGATCAAAAAGCCGGGGCAGGTGATCCGGATGTATCCCCGGACCGGTGTCGCTGATGCGGATTTCCACCGCTCCCATGGGGTTGCGGCGGCTGGCCACGGTCAAAGTGCCGTGTCCGGCCATGGCCTCCCCAGCATTCATGAAGAGATTCAGGAAGACCTGCTCCAGCTTATTCTTATCCCCTAGAACGAGAGGCAAATGGGGGGACAGGTGCGTCTGAAAATCAACATTTTGAAAATTCAAGTGGTTTTCAATGAGAGACAACAGATCGCGCAGGACGGCGTTGATGTCCACGGGTTGCAGACTGGAGGGATTCTGCCGGGAGAAATCCAGGAGCCCCCGGATAATCTCCTTACAACGGGTGGCCTCCCGGAGGATTTTTTCCACTTGGGCCCGCTCCGGTTGATCGGGAGCCATATCTTCGAGCAGGAGATAGCTGTAAACCAGAATGCCGCCCAAGGGATTATTGATTTCGTGGGCCACGCCGGCCGCCAGTTGGCCCACCGCGGCCAGTTTTTCGGAGCGGGCCAACTGTTCCTCCAGGCGTTTCTTCTCGGTTATGTCCCGGACGTGGGTTTGGAAGACCAGACCGCCTTCATAGCGGGTGGGCAGCGATCCCACTTCGATGTCAAAATCTGTGCCGTCTTTTTTCAGACCCTTGATTTCAAAGATGCGGGGCCGCTGAAAACGGCGGGAAATTTCCCGCAGGTGGCGCAACAGCGGCCCATGGTAAACCGGGCTGATGAGGTTCAAAAGGGGCACCCCGGCCAATTCCTGGGGGTGCGTGTAGCCGAACATGTTGAGAAAGGCGGTATTGGCGAAGAGAATCCGGTCTCGGGTGTGCAGGGCGATGCCGTCCAGGGAGGTTTCCACCAGTTGGCGATATTTTTCCTCTGATTCCCGCAGGTTACGGGCCAAGCGCTCCCGCTCGGTAATATCCACCATGGCTTGGACCGCGCCGATGATCTGCCCTTGGTCACCGAAGATCGGCGACGCCACCACAAAGAGGTGTTGGGCCTCGCCTCTGGCTTTGGGCAGGCGGAGGGTGGCCTCAAAGGCGCCGGGCAGATGGGGGGAAGGACGCAATTTTTGTCCCTGATAGAAATATTCCAGGGCCTTGATATTCTGATCCGCCACCAGATCGGCCAGGGTCGGGCGTTCCTCAGTAAAAAAGGGGAGCCAGGTCCGGGTGCTGCCTAGCATCTGTTTCCGGGGGTAGCCGGTTAATTCTTCGCAGGCCCGGTTCCAATGGGTAATGCGGTGCTGCCGGTCGATAACAAAGACCGGAACCGGCAGGCCCTCCAGGATCCCTTCGGTGGTCTTTTTCTCCTGCAGGATCGCCTTTTCGATGCGGGTTCTCTCCGTGATGTTTTTGGCGATGACGTCCAGGCCCACCAGTTGCCCGGACCGGCGGCGCCGGCCAATGACGCTGAGGAGGACCTGGACCGTGCCGCGATCCCGTTTTTGGAAGGTTACCTCCCAGTCCTGGATATTGCCTTGAACTTCCAGATGTTGGCGGCAGCGCTGCCAATCTCGCTGGGAATAAAAGCAGTCCTGGAGGCGCACGGAGGCCAGGGCCTGGGTCTTGTTGTCAAAACCCAACATGGACACCCCGGCGGGATTAATATCCTGCAGACGGCCATCGGGCGCCACCACCATGATCATATCATTGGAGCCTTCAAAGATGCGACGATAGCGCCGCTCGGACAGGCGCAGCTCCTGATTGAGGCGGGCGTTCTGAATGGCCATCCCTACCTGGTTTCCCAGGATGGCAAAGAAACTCTGACGCGACCGGGGGAAAGGCGCCGGCGAAGTGTGGGCCAGATTTAAAAAGCCGATCAATTGCCGGCGATGGCGCAAAGGGATGCTGACCAGGGCACGGAACGGGGAGGTATCCCGAATAAGTTCAGAAAAGGTGGAAGTGGCTAAGCGGTGATCGGTGGCGGCGTCCTCGATGATCAGGGGCGTATTGGCGTTCATGAGGTAGGGACCGGCCACCTCGGCCAGGTGGGTGGCATCAATTCTCGCCAGATAATCTGTGGGGAACCCCTGTGCCGCGGCATAGACCAAACGGCCGCTTTTGGCGTCCCAGAGGAGCAACATCCCCGCTGCTACCCGTAAAAATCGCATGATCTGCCGCAGCAGGAGCTCCAAGACCTCGGACATTTCCAGGTTGCGGCTGCTCAACGTGGCGATGTCGTTGAATAACAACAGCTCCCGCAGGGAGGGCGGGCCGGAAACGTCGGACGCGTTCTGACCGACCGGTGGTCCATCTTTGGCTGCCAAGGCATGACTCTCTGACATGGTTGGTGCTGATCTCCAGTTTGTGCTTAATACCCTCTACCTTCACCCTCTTCCCGCAAGCGGGGCGGGGAAATTAAGGACTTTCCCCAGGGGTACGAGTTGGTTTCTTTACCGCTTTGCCAAGTTCTCATTGGTGTCGCCGTCTTCTGTTGCGGCCGTCTCGTCCAGGCCAATGGCCGGTCCCTGTAGCCGGAATACCAGGATGACTTTTGTCCCCTGACCGGGCGTGCTCTGCAGGCGGATCTCACCGGCATGGGCCGCCATAATCTGCTGGCAGATGGCCAACCCCAAGCCGGAGCCCTGCGGTTTGGTGGAAAAGAAAGGTTGAAAAATCTTGCTCATCACCCCCGGCGCGATGCCCGGCCCGGTATCGGTGATAACCACCTGCACGGCCTTATTCCGGACCCCCGTGGTGACGGTCAGACGGCCGCCGCGGCCCATGGCTTCGATGCCGTTTTTCAGCAGATTCAGAAACACCTGACGGATATGATCTGAATCGAAAGGCAAGGGCGGCAGCCGGGGATCGAGGGTCAGGGTAAGCTCGATGTTTTGTTCGGCCAAGATTGGCTCCAGAAAGCGGCAGGTGTCCTGCAAGAGGGCGTTGAGGTCGCCCATTTTGAGTTGGGGGGCAGAGAATTTGGTGAATCGGCCCACCTCCATTAGAAAATTCTCCAAGCGTTTGATTTCATCAATGATAATATTCAGTTTATCAATATTTTTATTCTGAGAGTCGCTGAGGCTGTCCCGGACCTGGCGGGCAAAGCCCCCGATAACCATCAGGGGGTTTTTGATTTCGTGGCTGATGTGGGCCGCCATCCGACCCAGGACGGCCAAACGTTCGTTCTGGATCGCCCTCTCCTGGAGGATCCGGCGCTCCCGCAGATCCCGGAAAAAGCCCACCACGGCCAGAATGGTATGATCTTCGAGAATAAAGGTGGCCGATAACTCCACCGGGATGAGGCTGCCATCCTTGCCGAGCACAACGGTCTCGTAGTTGACCAGTCGGCCACGTCCACCGGACGCCAGGGAGAACAGCATCTTGAGAATTTTGTTGGCCTGATTGGGGGGATAAAGCTCCTGGACCTTCATTTTGCCGACCACTTCTTCCTGACGGTAGCCCATTATTTTTTCGGCGCCGGCGTTGAAGATCAGCACATTGCCCTGCCGGTCGCTGGCAATAATGCCATCAATGGAGGTCTGGATAAGTTTGGCCTGAAACTGATGCATCCGTTCGATTTCGTGCGCCATGGCCTGTTGGGAACGCTGCTGGCGCAGATGCTGCCACATACCTTGCAGGAGGAGGGTCAACTGCCGCTGGTCCCGCTCATCATAGGGTTCAATCTTGTTGGCCACGGCGGCCAGGGCGACCACCCGCTGCTCATCCACCACGGGCACTACCAGCAAGCGCTGCAGGCTGATATGACCGGCGGGAAGCCCTTTTTTTACTTCCTTGGTAGTGGCGTAATTGTTGACGATGAGGGCCTGACGGCGTCGCACGGCCTCGCCCCATAAGCCGGCCGAGGCTAAAGGATAGAGCAGCGGCCGCTCGTGGACGGCGCACTCGGCCATTACTTTGTCCGACCAGGACAATATCTGCAGATTGACCTCGGCCGCATCGATAAGCCCCACAAAACCCACCTCACTCCTGGTCAGTTCCACCCCAGCCTTCAGCGTAAACTGGGTAATCTCTTGCGCCGAGGCCGAGGTCATCTGACTCAGTACCCAGACTGCGTTCAATCGGGCCTCGTTCAGACGCAGGGATTCCTGGGCCGCCTGAATGGCCCGAAAAATGGGATCAATACCAGCAATCCCCACGGCCAGGAGGAGGGACACGGCCAGACCCACCAGCTCGGTGGACGTCTCCAAAGGGCTGGTCCCGAAATAAAGCACGTCATAGAGGGTGAGCCCGCGCCGGACGATCATCAACACCAGCGCCAGGGCGATGAGAAACCAGGCCCAGATGCGCCCGGTCTGGCGTATCAGATGCAAAGCCTTCACGGCTGCAAACAACTGGCAGGCCAGGGAAATGATCAGGATAATAACAGGGTTCATGCCGCTCTCAACGTCTTCGCCGACATCCTTGACCTCCTCTCCGCCTACAGGGGGCAAAGACCAGGGTGTGGGGGTTTGGAAAGAGCTTCTCCTGAACCGGAACGACTGGCCGGGAGCCTGATGGTGACCGTGGTCCCGACCTGTTCCTGGCTATCAATGGTTATCTGCCCCCGATGTTGGGTAACGATGCGATGCACAATGGGCAATCCCAGTCCCGGCCCGGCCGGCTTGGTGGAGAAAAAGGTATCAAAGATGTGAGGCAAAATGACCGCGGGGATGCCCTTGCCATCATCGATAATCCGAATGACCACGTGGTCATTTTCATGGGACGTAGTGACCTCCAAAGTCCCACCCGGGGACATGGCCTCCAAGGCATTGGCCATGACCTGCAAGAGGGCCCGTTTCAGATTACCCACATCCATGATCAAAGGGGGCAGGTCTGAGGCCAGATTTACTTTCAGCCGGATCTTTTTCTCGGTAAAGGTCTCTTTCAGGATTCCCAACGCCCCCCGGACCACCTGA
>CALGOE010000074.1 GCA_937958145.1 uncultured Desulfobacca sp. | reverse complement strand
TGTCCATCTGCAGTTTCCCGAGGTCATGATCTATGTCGACCCCCAGGGCGAGGTGCGACTGGAGATTGAAGACACGGAAACTCCCAGCCATGAGATCGTTTCGGAGGCCATGATCCTGGCCAATTTTCTGGGGGCATCGTTTTTGGCGGCCCACGGCCTGCCGGCCTTGTATCGCACCCAGGCGCCACCCCGGGAAGACCTGGCCGCGGGGGAGGGGCGCTCCCTCCTGCATCTCTGGCAGAATCGGCGGCGGCTGAGCCGGGTGCTCCTGGAGGCCGAACCTCAACCCCACTGGGGTCTGGGGTTGCCGGTCTATACGACCCTGAGCTCCCCCATCCGGCGCTACTTGGATATTGTCATCCAACGCCAGTTGCTGGCCGCCCTCTGCCACCAGCCGGTACCGTATGATCGGGAATCTTTAGAGGAACTCCTTACCGTGCTGGAACCGGCCTTAAAACGGGCCGCCATCTTGAAAACCAAACGGATCCGGTATTGGTTGTTGAAATATTTGAGCCAACGTCTGGGTCAGAAAATGTCGGCGTTAGTGTTGGAGCAGCATCCCAATCGCTACCGCCTGCTTCTGCCAGACCTGCTCCTGGAAACCGAGATGCCGGCGCCGTCGGGCCGACAGTTTCATCCCGGGGAAACGATCCTGGTGCGCATTGACCGGGCCGTCCCCATGGACGATATCCTCAAAGTCAGCCTGGCCTGATGAGGAGGGGGAGGAGGATACCATGAGCCGGACCATGCAGCTTACCGTGGTGATTAAACCTTTTTATCAACCGGATTTTCAGTCTGCCTTTCCCCGTCTGGCCCGGCATCTCGGCTATCTGCAGCCGGAACTGGTGGCCAGGAATCCGACGCTCTATGAATTGGCCACCCGCTTGGACCACCTGTTGTATGAGTTCGATTCGACCCCTCTGCGAGATGTCCTCCTGCCGCACCGGGCCCAGATCCGGGCTGTGCAGAAAGAGATCGAGCAGCATATTGCTGACCGCCGTCTGGCCCAAGCCGATGCCTTGCTGTATCGCCTGGAAGATATCTTTGAGGACATTGAACGGCAATTGGCTTAAACCTTAGCCTGCTTACCGCTGCCGGCCCTGGACCGCAGAAAAAATCCTGCCCCCGGCTTCCTTGCTCGATCTGTCGTTGACTTCCCAGCCGACCAATTATATCATAAGAAACATATTTAAACGGTGGCCGGGATAACGCCTCATGGAAGACCAGCACCATCGCCAGATCTCGTATCTGCGGCTTTCGATTATTGATCGCTGCAATCTGCGCTGTTTTTACTGCACGCCGGTGCAGGAACTGGTCAAGCTCCGGCATACCGATATCCTCCGCTACGAAGAGTTGTTGCGACTGGCTCGGGTGGCGGTAACCGTGGGCATTAAAAAGATCCGGGTGACCGGCGGCGAACCATTGATCCGTTCGGGGGTGGAGTCGTTCCTTGAGGCTTTGGGCGCCATCCCTGGCCTGGAGGAGATCTGTCTGACCAGCAACGGGGTGCTCCTGTCCGAGAAGGCCGAGGCCTTGTGGCGGGCCGGGATCCGGCGGCTGAACATCAGTCTGGATTCCCTGCAACCGGAGCGTTTTGCCCGGATCACCGGAGGCGGCCGGTTGGCCGATGTTTTGGCGGGCCTCCGCTTGGCCACAGCCATAGGTTTTCATCCCATCAAGATCAACTGCGTGGTGCTGCGCGGGGTCAACGATGACGAGGTGTTGGATTTTGCCCGCCTGTCTCTGGCATACCCCTGGCATATCCGTTTCCTGGAGTTTATGCCCATAGGCCACACCCGCCGGCATTGGGAGGAATATTTCCTGCCCATGTCTCAGATCCAGACCCGACTACGGTCGTTGGGACCGCTGCAGCGGCTGCCGAGCGCGGCCAATGGCGGGCCGGCGGTCCGCTACCGTTTTGCTGATGCCCCCGGCGAAATCGGCTTTATCAGTCCTGTCAGCCGCCATTTCTGCGAGAGGTGCAATCGCCTGCGCCTTACCGCCGACGGCCGTCTCCGGCCTTGTTTATTCGAAGACAGCGAAGTTGCCGTGAAAGGGCCGCTGCGGGCCGGGGCCTCCGATGCCGCCTTACAAGCCCTCTTTCGGCAAGCGGTTCTGCTCAAACCTTCCCGTCATCAGCTCGACCATTTCTCTCCCTCTCCATGCCGCCGGACCATGGCCAGGATCGGCGGTTGAACCCCGGAAAGACTTGCAAACCCTTTTGCCAATGCGTACAGTACGAAATAATCCGCCCGAGCCGAGGTGCCGGTCGCGGCCAAAGGAGGCGGACCATGTCGGCAGCAGATTTCAGGAGCAATTGGACCATTCTTAGAAGACTCTTGCATGAGGACTCTTTATGAATCGTCGGGAATTCTTCCAGCGGGTCGCCGCTCTCGGGATTTTAGCCGGAGCTGGCAAACTCTTAACTTTTCCGCCGGAACTCTTCGCCATGGCGCCGGCCGAACGGCCGGAGCCGCTGTTAGCCCAGGCCAGCGGGACCAATTACGCCCACCTGGTGGGAGATGCCGTGCAGGCTCTGGGGGGTATGAAAAAATTTGTCAACCCCAACGAAGTGGTGGTGGTGAAACCCAACATGGCCTGGGACCGGACGCCGGAACTGGGGGCCAATACCCATCCGGTGGTGGTGCGCAAGATCGTTGAACTCTGCCTGGAGGCCGGGGCCAAAAGGGTCAAAGTCCTGGACCATACCTGCCACGACGCCCGGCGGGCTTATGCCAACAGCGGCATCAAGGCGGCAGTGGAAGACATTAAAGATCCCCGGGCGGTAGTGGAGTATGTGGATGAACGGAAGTTCGTCGAGATGGCTGTGCCCAACGCCAAGTCTTTGAAAAAATGGTCATTCTACAAAGATATTTTAGAGGCCGACCGTTTTATCAACGTGCCGGTGGCCAAACATCATTCCGAGGCCCGGCTGACCATGGCCATGAAAAATATGATGGGGGCCATCGGTGGCTGGCGAGGCCGCATCCATGTGGGGCTGCACCAGAACATCGCCGATATGAATCTGCTCCTGCGGGCTGACCTGACCGTCCTGGACGCCACCCGCATCATGACCCAGGGCGGTCCTTCGGGCGGGAAGCCGGAGTATGTCCAGGTAAAGAATCTGGTCATTGCCGGGGTTGACCCCGTGGCCATCGACGCCTATGGCGCCACCCATCTTTTTGGCCTGCAACCCAAGGATATCGGCTACATCACCAAAGGCCATGAATTGGGTCTGGGTGAGATGGATATCAATAAAATCAAGATCATATCGGCCTAAACGGAACGACTGGCGCCGTTGGCCGAAAGGCGGCGTGATGCCGCCGTCTTTGAGTGGGATATTTTTGCCGTGCACAAACAAGAACTGAGCCAATCCGCAGACCCGGCTCCGGCTTCAGAGCCGACAGCGGCGGAAAACGCGGCCGCGCTTTTCCCTCTGCCGGTGCCCTGGCGGGGTTGGGTGCTGGTCCGCCGCCTTACCCAGCTTTTTTTCCTGCTGCTCTTCCTGATCCTGTTCCTGCAGGCCACCTACCACGGGGAGGATCGCCTGAGTTGGCCGGTGGACCTGTTTTTCCGCTTTGATCCCTTGATCCTGGTGGAACATGGGCTGGCCACCGGCACTATTGTCCCCCGCCTCCTCCTGTCCCTTCTCTTCGTCGGCCTGACCCTGGTGGTCGGACGGTTTTTTTGCGGCTGGGTCTGTCCCCTGGGCACTACTTTGGACGGCTGTCGCCGTCTGCTGCGGCGTTCCCAGCCCGATGGGGCGACGGTTTTTAAACTCCGGCGGGTGAAATATTACCTGCTCTTTTTTCTTTTGGGGGCCGCCCTCTTTCAGGTCAAGTTGGCCGGACTGTTTGATCCCCTCTCCCTGCTGTTCCGGACGGTGGCCACCGTCCTCTATCCGGCCCTGTCCTATGGCCTGGAGGAATCGTTTGCCAAGGCCTATGAATTGGGCCCACCTTTGACTTACGTCAGTGAGCCGGTCTATGGCTACTTAAAGGACACGATCCTGCCGTTTCGCAAACCGGTTTTTCTGCTGCCCTCCCTGACCCTGATTCTTTTTGTGACGATTATCGTCCTCGAAAGGGTGGCCCCGCGGTTTTGGTGTCGCACCCTCTGCCCTTTGGGAGCCTTGTATGGCCTGCTGGCCAGATTCGCCTGGCTGCGCAAACGGCCTATGAAGCTCTGTCCGGATTGTGGCGACTGCCAGCCGGTCTGCAAGATGGGGGCGATTCATGCCCAGGAGGTGCCACGGCATCAGTCCGCCGAATGTATCCTGTGTCTGGACTGTCAGGAGCATTGCCCCCACCAGCGGGTGGCCTTCCGGTTCGGCGGCCAGGACCGGCGACCCGGCTTAGATCTGGGGCGGCGGCAGGTGATCACGGCGGCGGCCGCCGGGGTGGTGGCCGTGCCGTTTCTTCGCCTGGGTTCCCTGGTGCACCGGCCGGACGAGTTTTTGATCCGGCCGCCGGGGGTAGAATCCGAGGCCGCTTTCCTGTCCCAGTGTATCCGCTGCGGTTTGTGCCTGAAGGTCTGCCCGACGGGCGGGCTCCAGCCCCTGGGATGGGAACAAGGACTGGACGGCCTGTATACCTCCCGGTTGGTTCCCCGTCTGGGTTATTGCGAGTACAACTGTACTCTGTGTTCCCAGGTTTGCCCCACCGGTGCCATTCCGCCCCTGCAGTTGGAGGTCAAACAGGCCAGCCCCTTGGGGACCGCCTTTATCAACCGGTCCCGTTGTATTCCGTATACCGAAGGCCGGGATTGCCTGGTCTGCGAGGAGCATTGCCCCACCGCCCCCAAGGCCATTGCTTACTACCACGCCGAGGTGGCGGACCTGCATGGCAAAAAGGTCATGGTGAAGCTGCCGGTGGTCGATCCGGATCAATGTATCGGCTGCGGCATCTGTGAGAATAAATGCCCGGTGGGCGGCGACGCGGCCATCCGGGTCAAACGCTCCCTGCGGTTGGAAAGGTAAAGAACCCAGCGGACAGGCAGCCAAGCTCAGGAGTAGGTTTGACGATGAAACGACGCTACCCCGATCAACCGGTTCTAGGCGTCGCCGGGATTATTTTCCGGGGTCAGGAGGTCTTTTTGATCCGCCGGAGTCAAGAACCGGCTCGGGGGGAATGGAGTCTGCCAGGCGGCGCGGTGGAAGTGGGGGAAACGGTGGTAGAGGCCCTGCGTCGGGAAGTGCGGGAGGAAACGGGCTTAGAAATTGACGTCAGGGACCTGAGCGCCGTGGTCAACCGTATTGTCCGGGATGAAACCGGCGCCGTCATCTACCACTACGTGCTCCTAGATTTCCTCTGTCAGGCCATTGCCGGCGAGCCGCGGGCCGGTTCCGACTGCGCCGAACTGGCGGCGGTGTCCTACGGCCAGCTCGCGGCCTGGCCGCTCTCTGACCAGGCCAGGGCCGTAATCAGACAGGCCTTTGAGCAAAAAACCTGCGGCAGTTATTTACCGCCGCTCATTCTCAGCGATTAATGCCGGGCGCCGCGGTCGTGCCCCGGCCGGCCACTCTGTTACTGGGAAAAATTCCAGGGGGCGACGGCCGCAGCCGGCTCTCGGGCCCTCTCACCGCCAAGCCGTCCATTCCGTTTCCTTAGATCTCCACCAGCCGATTCTGAATGGCGAAAAGGGACAGTTCGGCATTGTTCCGCAGGTTGAGTTTCTTCAGGAGGCGGATGCGGTAGGTGTGCACCGTATTGGTGCTCAGGTGGTAGGCTTCGGCAATCTCTTTGACGGTGCGGCCCAGGGCCAGATGCCGCAGGACTTGGATCTCCCGGTTGGACAGGGACTCCAGGGGCGAGCGGGAACGGGTGCCACCAGCCAGGTGTTGGGCCAGGGATTCGGCGGCGCTGTCGCTCAGGAAACGGCCGCCCTCATGGACGCGGCGGATGGCCTTGACCAGTTGTTCCGGGGCCGAGCGTTTGGTGATATAACCATTGGCTCCGGCGGCAATGGAGCGGACCACATACTGCTCCTCTTCGTGCATGGTCAGGACCAGAATGGGCAATTTGGGATAATGATGTCGTATTTGGCTGATAACCTCAAGGCCGTCCAGACCGGGCATGGAAATATCGATGAC
>CALGOE010000073.1 GCA_937958145.1 uncultured Desulfobacca sp. | reverse complement strand
CCTTAGCCAGGCCAACAGGTCGGGCTTATAGAAACGCCACCCCTTGCCCACCTTGCGGGACGGCAGAATGCCTCGCCGGGCATAATCCCGCACCGTGAAGGGCGTCAGCTTCAGAAACGCCGCCGCTTCCGCGGTGGTGAGCACGAGATCCTTTTCTGTTTCCATAAATTCCCTCCGGTTTGCCTTCAATAATACTATTATATATAAGCCTATAAGTCAATATAAAATAATATAATTAAATATAAACCATTAATATTAATTCAAATACTATTATTAATAATAAAAACCAATATAAAACTTGACATAAATATATAATTTAATATAATTAGATATAAAATTAGAGTCAATCTCTGTTTGCGTTTCAAAATAGCTTTGCACCGGGTTATTGAATAACCACCACACCTTTCTGATGCAAAAAAGGAGTAGATCATGCCTTTAATTTACGTAGTGTTGCCCTTAATCGTCGTCGGTGTCCTTCTCTGGCTGGTCAACTCATATATCCCCATGGCCGGCTCCATTAAGATGATCTTGAATGCCGTCGTCATCGTTGCCGTGGTCTTGTGGCTCCTGAACGTTTTTGGACTCATCGGTGATTTCTCGGGTATCAGACTCGGGAGGTAACTGTCCGGGTTCAATGCCCCAGCGTATTCATAGGGAAGCCAAGGCTGCCCCCAATTTGCTGCTAACCACAAACCACCAAGGAGACATCCTCATGTTAGGCACTATTTTAATTGTTGTACTCATCCTGGTTCTCGTCGGCGCCCTGCCCACTTGGCGTCATAGCCAGAGTTGGGGCTATGCCCCCAGTGGTCTTTTGGGGACGGTCTTGATTATTGTCCTTATCCTGGTCCTCCTGGGGCGGCTCTAAGAGAAAGGTTCAGGCCAGGGTGGTGCGCCGGTCAGGGCTGGAGACGGCTGGCGATGCGGCCACCCCTGGTCTATCTGGCCGTCACGAGCGTAGGCGAGGCCGTGAGTGCCAAAAGGCGGCCATGATACTTGAGCCGTTAACCATTTTTATTTTAGGCGACTGAGGGCTGGTGAGCCAGCAGAAAGGCACCATCATGGAAAAGACTTTTAGCTCCGAAGAAATTGCGCAGATACTGGCCGAGGCCGATGAGCTCCTGGGGCAGCTAGATCCCGAGCTCCTCGCCTATTTGGCAGAAGAACAGCGAGTTGACCTGGAACAACAGGCGCAACAATTGAAAAAACTCAAGTCTGAAGTTCAGGAGAAAATCGGCCAAGAGGGAACAAAACCAAGCAGGTCTTACAGTGAGGGCATGCACGAGGCGATCGAGGATATTGCCAAGGCCATGAAAGCATTAGCCGGCTACCTTTCCTGAATCTTCACAGGGGCGGCTGCTCATGACTTTTGCCGCATTGCCTTTCCCGCCTGACACGACAACACCAGGACCCGGTCTACCGTGGGGAATAACGCTGACGCCAGGGTGAGCGACTTCTTCTCCCCTAGCTTGACACGGCAGGTTCTATCCCCTAGACTGGATCATAGAATACTGGATTGCGGTGTGAAGGAACTTCAGGCTGAGCGCCGCGCCGGGCAGACCGTCGGACAAGCCTTTGAAACTGCCGGCGGACATCTTGGGCTCCCCTTCCAGGGCCAAAGCCACCTCGGATCATGGGGAGCAGTGCCTGGCGGCCGACAGCAAGAACCAGTACCAGGGTACTTCCAGGGATGCCGGAGTCTACCGGCGTGCCTTGAGCAGGGTTCACGGAGAAGGCCATGAGCCAGGATGCTGAAATAACTCTTGGTCCCTTCGAGAAGTATATCTATGTCTGGATAGTCCTGTGCGGAGCCGTGGGACTGGGTTTAGGCCACGCCTTCCCCGAGGCGGTCCATAATCTCAATCGCCTAACGGTCTTCGGCGTTTCTTTGCCCATCGCCGTGCTGATGTTTTTCCTCATGCATCCCACCATGGCCAAGGTCAGGTTGGAAGAACTCTCCCAGGCGGTCAGGAATTTCGGCCCCACCCTCCTGACCCTGGTCGCCAACTGGATCATGGCGCCGCCGCTGATGGTCCTGTTGGCCTGGCTGTTCTTGGGTAACCCGGACTTTCGCGCCGGTACCATTCTGTTGGGCTTGTCCCCTTGCACCGGCATGGTTCTTTTTTGGATTGCCTTCGCCAGGGGTAATGTCACCCAGGGGGTGGTCATCACCGCGATCAACGCCATTTCCACCCTTGTGCTCTATGCGCCTTTTGCCAAGTTTTATCTGGGGGTGGGCGGGGTGCCGGTACCCTTTTCGCTGGTAGGTCTGAGCGTGCTGCTCTTCGTCGGCGTGCCTTTGTTCGCCGGCCAACTCGCCAAGCGACTGTTGACCTCCTGGAAGGGAGAGACGTGGTTTGCCGGGAGCTATCTTCCCGCCATGAACACTGTGGCCAGCGCCGCGCTGTTGGGCATGCTGGTGCTGCTGTTTTCCTCGGAAGGCCGCCTGGCGCTGGCCTACCCCCTGGAGATCGTCTTGATTGCGGTCCCCATTCTACTCCACTTTGTCATCATGCTCATAGGGACCTATCTCGCGGCTCTGCTGCTCCGCTATCGGTATGAGGACGCGGCCATGGCGGCCTTGATCGGCTCCAGTACCCAGTTTGAGGTGGCCATCGGCACCGCCATGGTGGTCTTTGGCCTGGGCTCGGGCGCGGCTTTGGCCACGGTAGTGGGCCCGCTGATCGAAGTGCCGGTGATGGTGACAGCAACCAAGCTTCTCAGACTGACCCAGTCACGCTTTCGTGTCCGGCAGAGGAGACCATGACGACTAACCGCCAACTCCTGGAACAATTTTGGGCCAAAGGGACCATCAACCTGCGCCGGGGCGCCATCTTTGCCACCATGCCGCCGCGGCTGGGGCCGGCTTTTACCTGGGACCGGATCGAGGGCATGCTGTTGGGGTTGGCCATAGGTGATGCCCTGGGGAATACCTCCGAAGCCTACCTGCCACAGGAGCGCCAGCTCCTTTTCGGTGAGATTACCGATTATCTGCCCAACCCCTTCCTGAACGGCCAGCCCCTGGGGTTGCCTTCCGATGATACCCAACTGGCTTTCTGGACCCTGGAGCAACTGTTGGCCGACGGTGGCTTCATCCCGGAGCGGGTGGCAGCCCGGTTCTGTCAGGGCCGCATCTTTGGCCTGGGCCGCACGGTCCGGGAATTCCTCCACAATCATAAAGAAAAAGGCCTGCCGTGGTACCAATGCGGGCCGGAATCCGCCGGCAACGGCTCCCTCATGCGCATTGCGCCGATCCTGGTGCCGCACCTGTCCTCACCCACCCCCGACCTGTGGGTGGATACGGCCCTGGCGGCCATGATCACCCACAACGACGCCGGGGCCATCGCCGCCTGCCTGGCCTTCGTCAAGATGCTCTGGGATCTCCTGAGCATGACGGCGCCGCCGCCGCCGTCCTGGTGGCCGCGCACCTATGTGGCTGTCAGCCGCGACCTGGAGCAGGGGCACTATCGGCCCCGGGGCGGGGCCTATCCGGATTTCTCCGGGCCCATCTGGCAGTTTGTGGCCGAGAGGGTGGAAGACGTCTATAGCCGCAACCTTTCCATCCTGGCTGCCGGCAAACTCTGGTATTCCGGCGCCTATCTCCTGGAAACGGTGCCCACGGTCCTCTATATCCTCATGTGCCAGGCCCACGATCCCGAGGCGGCCATCATCCGGGCTGTGAACGACACCTTGGATAATGATACCATCGCCGCTTTAGTGGGCGCGGCCGTAGGCGCTTTGCATGGTAAAGAAAAATTACCAGAGCGCTGGCGGGCCAACCTCTTGGGGCGGACCACCGCCGCCGACGACGGCCGGGTTTTTCAGCTGCTGGCCGCCGCCCGTCAGAAATGGTGGCCAGCCTCCTGATGCCTGATAAAATCGTTTCCTCTCCCTCATAAACGACCAAACAGCGGTTTGGGGGGGTTGTTCTCGCCATACATGACCATCCCGCCCAGAGACCGGGCGCCCCCCCGGACCGGTGCGGCCAGGGAGGTTGCCGCCGGCAGGGGAGAAGTTTGAGCCAAAGCAGGGGGTACGGGAGGCGGTGCCATGGTTTCGTGGTGAGCGACAACCGGGAAATTGCCACTGCCTGCGCTAGAGGGGAGATTTACCGGTGGAGATTGATGCGGTGACCAGCGAGCAGGTCGGCGTGGGCCTCCTTGCAGGTCAGGACAATGACCTGTTTTTCCTTGGCAAAATCCTCGATAACCCTCACGGCGGCCTGCTGGCGACCGGCATCATCCAGGTCAACCAGCGGGTCGTCCAGGACCAGAAAGCCCTTGAGGTTGCGGAGAAAATGGGCTGCCATGGACAACCGCACCGCCAGGCCGAAACTTACCTTGGCTCCTGCGGAAAGAAGCAGGCTTGGCAATTGCAGGCCATCGTGACGGACAGCCTCGCCAGGTTCACGTTCTGAAAGATTCAGGTTCACATAGCGCCCAGCGGTCAATGCGGCCACATATTGCCGCAGATCTGCAAACCAGGGCGTCAAGGTCTGCCCATCCATCTCGGCTTTCACTGCGGCAAAAGCCTCCTGGATCTGAACCAGGGCCTCCCCTGTTTGGCGGGTTTCCTCAAATACTCTCTCAGCCTCCCGCAACTGGACGCTAATATCTTCAACCGAGCTGCCAGGAGCCCGACCCTGGAGCTCAGCCCTTTCCACCAGAAGATCTTGCCATTCCTTATCCTTTTGTGCCAACAGTTCTTCCTGGGCCTCGAATTCCGAGATAAAAGCTTCCACGTCTGAGACTTCGGGAGGCAGCGGCTGGAGCGTTTCCAGCTCCGCCTCAGCTTTTTTTACCTCGGCGTGGACTTCTCCTAATTTCTCCAGCAGATCATCCAGAGACTGGAAAGCTTCCTGCCAGGCGGCGAGTTGCTCTCGCTGGGCCGAGATCTTCCTGTCCGCTTCGGCAATTTTCTGCCTCAGTTCCCCCAATTCCAGGGCTGCTGCCGCGCTGGCACGGCGTGGCGGTGCCGGCACCTGTTGGTCAATTGCCTGCAATTCTTCGAAAGTCTGCCCTTCGAGGATCTCCGCCAAATCGGCCTCCAGGGCTTTGATCTTGTTAACTTGCTCCGAGTAGGCTTGGTGAGCTTCTTGCGCGGTTGAGAGATCTTTGACTCCGAGCCTTGTCAGGGTCTCCTCCAATTCCTGGCGCGTCCGGCCAGCTTTTTCCTGAGTCCCTCCCTCGTTGCTCGGTTTTTCTTCTTTGATTGTGAGTGCTATCTGCGTTATCATGCTGCTCCCAAGCAGCGGCGCCGGTAGGCCGGCGTCCCGGACATCGCCTGGGAGGCGAGTCCGGTTGCCGTGGTGACCCTGGAGAGGGGATCTGAGACGGCGACGAAGGTTTCAAAAAAAACCACCCTCAAGCTGATGGAGGATTGGATGTCACGTTCCAACGGTGAAAGGCCCTATGCCCACACCCCCGGCCCCGAGGGCCGGTGGCACGATCTGGGAGAGCACCTGACTGCCGTGGCCCATATGGCGGCCGAATTTGCCGCCCCTTTTCAGAGCCGCGACCTGGCGCGCCTGGCCGGCCTGCTGCATGATATCGGCAAAGTCCGCCAGCCTTTTCAGGAATATTTACAAGCGCAGGGCCGGGGCAAGCCTCGGCCTTCCGAACCCCACTCGCCCTGGGGCGCCCTGTTGGCTGCGTGCCTGCTTAAGGGGGAGCTGGGTAATGACCTGGCTTTGGTGATTGCCGGCCATCATGCGGGTCTGAGCGAACCAGGGCAGCTTTCCGCCCGTTTACAGACGATGCATCAGGAAAAGGCGCCGGAGCTCCCTGCCATCCAACAGTTCTTGACTTCAATACTGTCTCAGGTCTCTCTGAGCAAAATTGTCATGCCGCCCATTTCACCCCTGACCCGAGAGCTCCGGCTGCGCTTCCTCCTCTCGGCCCTGGTGGATGCCGACCGCCTGGATACGGAGCGCCACTTTGCCCCGGAGCTGGCGGCCCGGCGGCAGGCTGCCCCGCCGTTAGCCCAGCTCTGGGAGTGCCTGCAGCGTCATCAAGAGGCCCTGATCCAACAAGCGGACCCCCGCTTGGCGATTAATGCCATCCGCCGGGAGGTCTATGAGGCCTGCTTGGCGGCGGCCAACCAGCCTCCCGGGATCTTTCGCCTCACGGTCCCCACGGGCGGCGGCAAGACCCTCAGCAGCCTGGCCTTTGCTATGCAACATGCCTTGTACCATCATCTCCGCCGAATTATCGTCGCCATCCCCTACACCAGCATTATTGATCAAACGGCCCAGGTGTATCGCCGGATTTTGGGAGAGGCGGCGGTTCTGGAACACCACAGCCAGGTGGACAGCCTGGTGGGCCACGATGAGCAGGAGCTCCAGGATATCCTGGCCTGTCGCCTGCGTCTGGCCGAGGAAAACTGGGACCTGCCTCTCATCGTCACCACTACGGTGCAGCTGCTGGAGAGCCTCTTCAGCCGTCATCCTTCCAGCGTGCGGAAACTGCACAATATCTCCCGGAGTGTTATTATCCTGGATGAAATCCAGACCCTGCCGCCGCACCTGCTCCGGCCCACCGCCGATGTGCTGTGCTCACTCGTGGAGGATTATCGGGTAAGCCTGGTGTTGTGTACGGCTACCCAACCGGCCATTGAAAATACTTATTACCTCAAGGAGTTTCGTGGCGAGGTGCGGGAGATCGTCCCTCATTACCCACGCCACTTTGCCGCCCTGCAGCGGGTGCAATACGAAAAGCCGGAAGCTCCCTTCACCTTGGAAGAGTTGGCCGCAGAAATACGGTATTTCCCCCAGGTTTTGGTAATCCTCAATACTCGCCGGCAGGCCCTGGAGCTTTTTAAATTGTTGGACGCCGGCCCCCATACCTACCACCTCTCCACCCTGCTCTGCGGCGCCCACCGCCGCCAGATCCTCCGGGAAATCAGGAAGCGCCTGGCTCAGGGCGAGCCCGTGCAGATCCTCAGCACCCAGGTGGTGGAGGCCGGGGTGGACCTGGATTTTCCCGTGGTCTATCGCAGCCTGGGCCCTCTGGACCGCATTGTCCAGGCTGCCGGCCGCTGCAACCGGGAGGGGAAGCTCAGCCGCGGTCGGGTGGTGTTATTCGAGCTGAAAGAAGAAAAAATGCCCCGGGGCGCCTATAAGGCCGGTTTTGAAAAGGCCAAACTCCTCTTGCAGCTCCATGCGGCCGAAAAACTGCATGACCCGGTTCTCTATGCCGAATATTTCCAGCGCCTCTATGCCGACCTGGATCTTGATAGAGAGAAGATTCAGGAATTCCGCCAGGCATTGAATTATCCCGAAGTTGCCACCCGCTACCGCCTTATCGAGGATGACACCCGGCCGATCTGCGTGCCCTATGGCGACGGGCCGGATCGCTTGGTGGCCTGGCAGCATACCCCCTCCCGCCAGACCTGGCGTCGCCTGCAACCTTATCTTATTAATCTTTATACCTACGAGATCCGCCGTTATTTGCAGGAGGGTTGCCTGGAGGAAATATCTCCTGGCCTATATCGCTGGCTGGGAGGCTATGATGAACGTATCGGAACCATTGGGCCAACCGTTGACCCCGGCGATCTGGTAATCTGAAAAATGTTAGGTGCCTTGATATTTTTTCAGTAAGCTAAAGGAGATTATTACAATTTTAGCCGCTCATTGTCCTATAACTGCTTGGAGGTTTTATGCCACTCCCATCACCCCACATCCAGATCAAGGTGACCGGCGGCTACGCCTGTTTTTCCCGGCCGGAGTTCAAGGTGGAGCGGGTCAGCTACCCGGTCATGACCCCCAGCGCCGCTCGGGGCGTCCTGGAGGCCATCTTCTGGAAACCGGAATTCCGTTATGAGATCCGGGAGATCTGGGTCCTCAAGCGAGGCACGGAATTCGCCCTGCTGCGCAACGAGATCAGCGACCGCCAGGGGCAGACGCCCGTCTTGGTGGAAGACCAGCGCCAGCAGCGGGCCAGTCTGATCCTCAAAGATGTGGCCTACCTCATCCGAGCTGATCTGGTCCTGCGGCCCCATGCCACCGAGCCGCTCCCCAAATACCTCTCCCAGGTGGAGCGCCGGTTGGACCGGGGCCAGTGCCACCACCAGCCCTACCTGGGCACCCGGGAGTGCAGCGCCGCCTTTGCCCCGGCCGACGGCGGCGACACCCCCTGTGCCTGGGACCAGGACCTGGGCACCATGCTCTTCGACCTCGCCTTCTGTGCCGATGCCAGACGCCGGGAAATGGAATTCCATCGCCCCGGCCCCCAGGGACCTCGGAAGGTAGCCGGCTACGCC
>CALGOE010000072.1 GCA_937958145.1 uncultured Desulfobacca sp. | reverse complement strand
GAAATCGCCGCGGCCCGGGCCTGAGAGGATCGTGGCCGGGCGCTCCAGGGTAGTAAACGTATTCCTGCCCACTCATCCCTCTTCCCTTTTCCCTTTTTCCTCATCCTTGCCCTCTGCCACAAGCTGCAAACTGATATGGCGGCGGCGCAAGTCAACGCGCGCCACGCGCACCGTGACCCGGTCGCCGATCTGAAAGGTTTTGCCGGTGCGTTTGCCTTTCAGACGCAGGTGGGATTCCTGAAAGAGAAAATAATCCTCGGGCAGGTCCACCAGACGGACCAACCCTTCGGCAAAGATCTCGTCCAGGGCAACAAAAAAACCAAAGGGCGTGACGCCGACGATGACGCCATGGAAGATTTCCCCGATGTGCTCAGCCAGACAGCGGGCCTGCATGCGGGCCAACATTTCCCGTTCCGCTTCCACCGCCACCCGCTCCCGGGCGGTGAGTTCCCGGGCCTGCTCCTCTAGGCGCAAGGCTTCCTGCTCAGTAACCCCCTTGCCCTCGAGGCGATTGATGAGCAGCCGGTGCACCAGCAGATCGGGGTAGCGCCGGATGGGAGAGGTGAAGTGCGTATAGCACTCCGAGGCCAGGCCATAGTGGCCGACGTTTTGGGCTGAGTAACGGGCCTGTTTCAACGAGCGCAGGAGCATGACCTGGATCATGAAGGCTATCGGCAGATCCTGGATGCTGTCCAGGAAGTTGACCAGGGCCTTGGGATCCCGCTCCACCTCTTTGGGCAGGATGAGTCCCATTTTGGCCAGGAATTGGCGGAAAACCGTGAGTTTGTCGGCGTCCGGGACATCATGCACCCGATAGATACAGGGATCCCCCAAAAATTCAGCCACGGCCTCATTGGCCGCGATCATGAACTCTTCGATGATCTGATGGGAGAGGAGATGATCCAGGCGCCGGACATGGTAGGGAATCCCCCGCTCATCAAGTAGGACCTCGGCCTCGGGAATACTGAGGAGGAGGCTGCCCCGCTGCCGGCGGCGCTCCCGCAGCAGATGGCAGAGTTCGGCCATGCGGGTAAGCATCTGCACCAGCTCCCGCCGGCCCCGGCGGGCCCGACGCTCACCCTGCAACATCTGCTCTACCTCATCGTAGGTCAAACGGGCTTGGCTGTGAATGACAGCCCGGGCAAACTCCATGCCGGTGCGCTGGCCATGGCGGTTAAAGTGCAAGATCACCACAACGGCCAGGCGGTCCACGCCGGGGTTGAGACTGCAGAAACCGGTGGAGAGCTCGGGCGGCAGCATGGGCACCACTGCCTGGGGAAAATAGACGCTGGTGCCCCGTTTTTCTGCTTCCCGGTCCAGTTCCGAGCCGGGAGGCACGGCTTGGCCCACATCGGCGATGGCCACATAGAGAATGCTGCCCCCACCCGGCTTTTTTATGAGGGCGACGCCGTCATCAAAATCCCGGGCCTGCAAGGGATCGATGGTGATAAAGGGGATAGAGGTGAGATCAAGGCGGCCCTGGCGCACCTCGGCGGAGACCTCCTGGGGCACCTGGCGAGCCTCGGCCAAAACCGCGGCAGGAAACTCGTGGGGCAGCTCATACTTCAGGATGACCACCTTGACCTGCACCGCCGGGTCTTCGGGCGGACCCAGGACCTCCACCACCCGCCCCACCGGATTGAGCCGGGCCGTGGGATATTCAACGATTTCGGTCACCACCATGAGCCCCACGGCTTCGGCCAGGGACTTCTCCGCCGGAATAACCACATCAAAGAGCAGATGTTCATCTTCCGGAGTGACGAAGTAGCGGCCGCCCGTCTCCTGGAGCAGGCCCACCAGACGCCGGCGGCGTCGCTCCACCACCCGGATCACCCGCCCTTCCTTTTTCCCCCGCCGGCCTTTGGGTTCGAGGCGGACCACCACCTTGTCCCCATGCCAGGCCTCTTTGAGATTGCCCGGATTGATGAAGATATCAGTGCGGTCCGGGGCCTCTTCCGGGGTCACAAAGGCAAAACCGTCAGGGTGGACAGAGATACGCCCCACCACCAGATTCATGGCCGCCGTGAGGCCGTAACGGCCGCCTTCCAGGGCCACCAGCTCGCCGGCTCGGATCAATTCCTGTAACTGTTCCTCAAGATCAGGGAGTTGGGCCCGCCGGCGGCGGAGCAGGGTCATAACCTCCTCCGGCAGCAGAGGATGCTGGGCCTGGCGAAAAACCTGGAGAATCTTATCCTGGGCACGACGTTGGCGTTGCCGGGTTTTTTTCATAATGGTCAATCCTCCCGGAGGCAGGCAGGCGCCACGAGCAAACCTGGTCGGCCCCGCCACCAACCGCGGCACAATGGCCAACCTTTGCTGAACCGGAGGCACGCCCGCTCCCCTCCGGCGGCATGTCTCCATATAACCGCACCCCAAGAGAAAAAGCAAGTACTGAGAACAACTCCAGCCTGCCCCGGGATCCCCCGGTCGCCGGCACCGGCGCCGCCTACCGGACCAGGGCAAAAGGCAAGATGAGCATTCTGCAAAAGGCCTGGGCCCCAAAAAGGAGGGGGGGCCAGTCGCCTGGCCCCTTTTCGTGGGATGATATGGAGGTTATGACTTCCACTCAGTTAAGGTGGATGGGAAAAGGGTAGATTGATGAGAAATATCTTAAGTTCAGGCCCCGGAAGAATCTTTTCTTTCCGCTCTTGAACTTTTGTTCAAGATTTCAAACCTTCGCCGCCGCGCCTGCTGTACTTCTTTCTTGCCAATTTTATATTGCACCATTTATGCCAATAATTATATATAGAAAATATAATGATTTATTATATACTTATGATGACGGAGCTGGGTGCTCCAGGCAAGTCATGTTTCATAAACCGAACATTCAGTTCAAAAATTTATACTAATCCTCTTGTGACTCTTTTCTCGCTTGATATATTATTGATAATACTTAATATTTTAGGAAAGGATTGAAGGTTTGGCCAACCGGCAAGTTCAGTTCTTAAAACAGCGGGTTGAGACGACGGCTGGGCAAAGGTTCAAAATATTTGGCCAAGGTCCTGCTGCGCCAGGGATACCAGGCGGAACATTGCAAAGCAGCCGTGGATATGGTATGAAGAATAAGCAGATAACTTCTTGCCGAGCAAGGATTTTCAGGGATTGGGCCGCGGGGTCTGGCCGGGCTCGCCGCCCGAACTTTTGTAGAGGAGGAGCTCCACCATGACTCAGGACCAAGAGCAGGCCGTGGCCACGGAAATGACCGAGCGGTTGCGTCAGATTGTTAATGAAATCCTGGCAATGTTCAACGAGCAGAATGTCACCCCCCAGGAAGCCGGCACTGTGATTCTGGCCCTGATTCATCGCCTCATGGGGGTCTTGCAGGACAGCCCGGAACTACAACGGGCCTTTGTGGCCTCCATTATTGACGTCGTCAATCAGCACCTGTTGCAGGTGCTGGAAGAAAGTGACTCCCCCCCCTGCCGTATGTAATCCGGTTGCGGCTGAACTTTCGGTCCAACAATCCGGCAGGCAGGAGGAATGTGTGCAAAGCTGCTATCAGAATATCCTGGAACTTATCGGCAACACGCCCTTGGTGCGACTGCATCGCCTCAACCCCAATCCGCACGTTGCCGTCTGTGTCAAGCTCGAATATTTTAACCCCGGCGGCTCCATCAAAGATCGGGTGGCCTATGCCATGATCTGCGATGCCGAAGCCCGGGGCGAGCTGACGCCCGGCAAGACCGTGATCGAGGCCACCAGCGGCAATACCGGCATCGGTCTGGCCATGGTCTGCGCCGTCAAAGGCTACCCCTGTATGCTGGCCATGTCCGAGGCGGCCAGCGAAGAGCGCAAGAAGATCCTCAAGGCCTTGGGCGCCCAACTCCTCCTGACCCCGGCCCATCTGGGCACCGACGGCGCCATTGAAGAGGTCTACCGGCTGGCCCGGGAGTTCCCCGACAAATACTATCTGCCCGATCAGTTCAACAACCCCAGCAACCCCGCGGCCCATTACCGGGGCACGGCCCAGGAGATCTGGGACCAGACCACGGGACAGGTCACCCATGTGGTGGCCACCCTGGGCACCAGCGGCACCTGCATGGGATTGTACCAGCGACTGAAGGAACTGAACCCGGCCATCCAG
>CALGOE010000071.1 GCA_937958145.1 uncultured Desulfobacca sp. | reverse complement strand
CTCAAGGGGTTGATCAGCCGTCAGATCGTGGAAAAGGCCATCTTTCACGGCCTGGAAGACTTGCCGGTCAAAGAATATATGACCACTGAGGTGGCCACGGTGGGGCCCACTGCCACCCTGGCCGAGATCCAGGAGCGGTTGGTCATCAACAAACAACGCCTGCTGCCGGTGGTGGATGCCGGCCGGGTCCTGGGGGTCATCAGCCGCACCGATCTCCTCAATCTCCTCATGGCCCCCGGCGAAGAGATGGAAGAGACCCTGGAAAAAGAACCAGGGCCGGCCATCCGCAAGAAAAATGTGGCCGGAATCATGCGGGAGCGGTTGCCCCGACACATCATCGAGATCTTACAACAGATCGGCCGGGTGGCCGACGGGTTGGGCTACAACGCCTACGTGGTGGGCGGCTTTGTCCGGGATCTCTTTCTGCGTCACGAAAATCTGGATATCGACATCGTCATCGAAGGGGATGCGGTCACCTTTGCCCGGCAGTTTGCCAAAAGTATTGCCAACGTCCGGGTCCGGGTCTTTCAGAAGTTCAAGACCGCGGTGATCATTTATCCTGACGGCTTCAAGGTGGATGTGGCCACGGCCCGGACCGAGTATTATGAGACGCCGGGGGCCTTGCCCATCGTCGAGCGCAGCTCCCTGAAGATGGACCTCTACCGCCGGGATTTTACCATCAACACCCTGGCGGTGAAGCTCAACGAACGTCATTTCGGCATCCTCATTGATTACTTCGGTTCCCAACGGGACCTCAAAGACGGCCGCATTTCGGTGTTGCATAACCTGAGTTTCGTGGAAGACCCCACCCGGGTCTTCCGGGCCATCCGCTTTGAGCAGCGTTTCGGTTTCAAGATCACCAAGCTGACGGCCAACCTCATTGAAAATGCCGTGCGCATGAACTTCTTCGATCGCCTCTCGGGCACCCGTCTGTTCAGCGAACTCAGACTCATTCTCATGGAGGAAAATCCCATTCCGGCCGTGGCCCGCCTGGATGAGTTCGATCTGTTGAAATTCATCCATCCCAGCATTCATTATGATCTCAACACGCGCTGGCTCCTGGATCAGATCCGCGGCGTTTTGGCCTGGCATGACCTCCTCTTCCTGGACGACCCGTACGAACGGTGGTATGTCTATTTCCTGGGCCTGATTGAGCCCTTAAAGGAAGAACAGCTCCTGGAACTGACCCGGCGGCTGAATACGCCGCCGAAATTTTCCGAGACCCTCCTGTGGGCCAAAGGGGCCGCGGACCACACCCTGCTGCGCCTTTTCCGTCAGACCAATCCGACGCCCAAGGAGATCTATTACCTCTTGCACGAGCTGTCTACCGAATTTCTCCTCTATATGATGGCCAAAACCCGCCAGGAGAGCACCAAGCGGGCCATTTCACTCTACTTTACCCAGTTGAAAAATACCCGCCCGCTGCTCACCGGCAAAGACCTGCAGGATTTGGGCTACGAACCCGGCCCCCGCTACCGCTTTATGCTGCACAAACTGCTGGAGGCCCACCTGGATGGGTTGGTCCGGACCAAAGAAGACGAAATCGCCTTCCTGCAGGAGCATTTTAACGGCAGCCCCCGGCCGGAGGCCAAGATGCCGGAAAGAATGGCCAAGGCGCCCTAAGGCGGAAAAACCCCCCTGATTATGAGCTTTTAACCACCTTTACCCCGCCAGGCGGCGGGAGACGGCCTGGTAGAGTTCCCAGGTGGCTTGAAAGGCCTGGCTGAATGAGCGGTTTTCGATGTAGGCCCGGGCCGCCTGGGCCATCTGTCGGCGCCGATCCGGGTCGTCCACCAGCGCCAGGACCGCATTTACCAAATCCTCGGCATCATCGGCCCGCACCACCAATCCGGTCCGGCCGGGGGTCATATTCTCCTGAGGACCGCCGGCATCGCTGACAATGACCGGCAGGCCCGAGGCCTGGGCTTCCAGGACCACGTTGCCGAAGGTATCGGTGGTGCTGGGAAAGACAAAGACATCGCAGGCGGCATAGACCGCGGCCAGATCCTCGCCCTCCAGATAGCCGGTGAAGGTGCACGGGTATCCTGCTAAAACCTCCCGCATCTCCTCCAAATACGGTCCATCCCCCACCACCACCAGATGGGTCTGTGGCCGGGCCTCATTGATGATCATAAAGGCTCGGGCCAGCAACTGCAGGTTTTTCTCTTTGGAGACCCGCCCCACATAAAGGAGTTTCAGACTCTCCGTAATCTGATACCGGGCCGCCAGAATGCCGTTGCGTTTGCCGGGATGAAAGCGATACAGATCGACGCCCCGGGGAAAGGTACGGATCTTGGCGGGGTCAAGCCCCCGCTCGGTCAATTCCGCCGCCGTCCGGCTGGAAGGGGCGTAGATGGTCTGCATCTGGTTATAAAACCAGAGAATATAGCGCCACATCAGATCTTCGATGGTGGCGTCTTCAGTGAGGTATTGGGCATACTGGGGCAGAGAAGTATGATACGTGCCGTCAATGGGCAGATCCAGAAGCCGGGCGATAAAGAGGCCGGCCAGACCCAAAGGACCGGGCGTGGCCGCCAGGATACGGGTAAAACGCTGCTGGTAGCAGTAGTGCAGCATCTCCAGGAGGGGAGGATGGAAGAGCTTCTGTTCCTGGTATTCCGGCAGGTCCCAGACGGCCAGCGGCGTGAAGTTTTTGACGCCGGCGCCGTCGGCATGGCCGCCGGTATCGCAGGTGATGACAGTATAGGGTTTGCCGCTGAGCTGGGCCTCGTTGACCTGCTTTTGCAGGGTCAGGGCCACCCCGTTGATTTCATAAAAAGTATCGGTGAAGTGGGCCAGCTTGGTATTGGGCTGATCCGCCCCCGCTTCGGCTGCGGTCATGAAGCGCAGGAGAATCTCCTGGCTGAAATGCCGATCCTGGGCAAAGGAATGAAACGCAGCAAAATAAGGCAACAGCAGCAGATAGACAATGCCGATGATGGTCAGAGACTGGAACAGATCAACGAGATGGGCGCCGCTGATCCCCTCCAGGAGCCGGTGATTGAACTTGCGGATCAACTGATTCGACAGTTGGGTGATGAAGTCAAACCATTCCTCTTCCCCCACCTTGACGCCGCGGCACAAGGTGCGGAAGAATTTCTGCAACTGGGGATCCTCCTGAATAAAGCGGCTGATCTCCTCTTTGACCAGGTCCAGGAACGAGAAACGAGCCCGGTGCTCCCCGCCGTTGCTCTTGCCATTTTTCTTCTTAAAAAGAGCATACCCCATCTGCGACAACAGCGAGCGTTTGGGCACAGTGCCGGGGGTTAGGGCATTCTCCAGGAAATTGACAAAGGTATTATACCGGGCCTGATCATGCAGCCCCATTTTATGGGCATAAAACTGATAGGCGATGCTATAAAGGTTGTGGGCCAGGGTCAGGGGGCTGGAACCTTGGCCGATCACTTTGCCCTGCCGATGCTCCAGCCCGGCGAAAAATTCCTCCAGGCTGATGGCTCCCGCCACTTCGGTATGGATGCGACTGATGGTCAAAGAACTGTGATCATCGGAGCCGCCGGTGAGATTCTTGCGCCAGGGTTCGGGGAAACCGGGGACAATGCCATGTTTGTCAATAAGCTGCTCATAACAGGACGGGGTCAGGTGCCCCAGGATGCGGCGCAGGAAGAGATTGAGCTGCTCATCCCGGCTGCCATTGATTTCAAAGTTTTTAAAGAGCAGCAACAGTTTTTCAAAATGCTCGATGGTCAGCCGGCCGTTCACCGACCAGAGGGGGTGGGCCAGGGCGTGGGGAATCCGCTCCTGCTGCAGATAGGCCGCCAGGGCAAAGACATTTTCCCGCAGTTTCTGGATCTCCCGGTGGATGTCCTGATCAATGTTATAGACCAGGATATGGACCTTGCAGCCATCCTCGGGGAAATAGCTGGTCACCTCCTCGCTGATGAAAGTCCGGGGCAGATGGGCGATCTCCAGGCAGCCATTAATATTGTTATGATCGGTGATCGTCACCCAGTCCATGCCGCGCTCGCGGGCAATGGCATAGAGCTGCGCCGGTTTGGTGTAACACTCATGGCAGCCTAATTTCTGCAGGACCCACTGGGAAGGGCGGGTGGAATAGCGGGAATGGACATGCAGATCAATCTTCATAAAAGCTCCTGGGATGGTTGCTGGTTTCCGGTCGGGCCCGCCGTGAGCCGGAAAAGACCTCAGCAGCAGTTAAATCGTTAAGAATACCCATAAATTAACATCACGTGCTTATGTGCCCTGGCCACTACCTTCCCTGATGACAACGGTCTCGCCGGCATAGACCTTATCCCCGGGTTTGACCAGGACCTGCATCTGGGGCAGCCAGGTGAGGACCAGATCCACTTGGGAGCCGATGCGGATCATGCCGAAGATCTCCCCTTTGGGAACGACCTGCCCGACCTTGACATACGAATCAATGCCATTGACACTCCTGCCGCCGATCTGGACGACATAGCCGTTGACCCTCTGAGATCCGAAGGTGCCGGTGAAGGCGGTGACGGTGCGTTCGTTCTGGCAGATATGGAGGCTCCCCTCATAAAGGGGCCGGCGCCGGCAGAGGGTCCGCCAATGCATGGGCCCCATGTGGCGGTTGACCCCTGCCGCCGGATAATGGGTAATGGCCTGAATTTCCCCGGTCAGGGGCATGCGGTTATAGTGCACATTAAAAGGGCTCATGAAGACGCCGATGAGGATCTTGGGGACCTGCAGATCCTGCCGGGTGATATCGTTGATGCTGACCGCCACCCCTTGTTTGATGGCAATAACCTTTTCGTGGGGCGGCACCTGTTGCACATACACCACGGTGCCGTCGGCCGGGCTGACCACATTGGTCCCGGCCGGTATCTGCCGCCGAGGGTTGCGCCAGAACCAGACATAGCGCCAGTAGAGAAACGCCCCGGCCAGCGCCGCCAGCAAAAGCAACGCCGGGATCATGGGCGGAACTGCTTGGCCGCCTGGGCCTGCCGGACCCGCACCAGGGCCACACCCGAGGAAAAGGGAAAATCAACAATCTCAAAGAGCTCCGGCTGGCGCCGCAGGGTGGCCAGCCATTTTTTCACCCCGGCATGCTGCAGGATTTCCCGGATATAAATGTTGGTGTCATGCAGGAAGATGTACGTGTTCTTCCTGGCTCGGGCCAAGACCTGCAGAAAATCATAGCGCACGTCCTTATAGGCATGACTGCCGTCAATGAAAGCCACATCAATGGGCGGCAACCCCAACTCCCCATAAGTGGGAAAAAACTCATCACTGCGTTTTTTATAGTGGGTAACGAGCTCTTCGACCCCGAAACGCCGGAAATGCGCCCGCACCCGGTCCGGGTCGTCCCAGAAGCCCACCCCGCCGATGGTCTTAAAAGGACCGTTCTTCAGAAGAGAATAGGAAGGGTCAATAAAACTGAGCTGCCCTTTGCCGTTATCCTTGAGCCCCAGGGCCAGACAGACAACGCTGAAGCCATACCCGGAGCCGATGACCAGCACATGCTGGGGCCGCAGGACCCGGACCAGCCCATAATACAGGAAACCGAAGCCCAGATTCAGGGTTTTGGCATCCTCATGATGGCCAAAGGGTCTGGCCTGGACAAAGACTTCCCGCAACAGATCGGGAGTGAGACTGAAGCCTTCCTGTTCAAAGGCAAGGCGCTTTGGCAGCGTAATTGACATGATTCATCCTCTTTTCGTTAAAAGTATAGCTTCATAATTATGGAGAAATAGTAACTATAGTATTTATTATTAGTTAAATAAATTTGTTACTACCATGACATTTTTTTGTTATAAAAATATTAAGTGTATATTTTTCAATCATTTATTTTGATATAGCGTTCTATTAGTATTTTCTTGCTAAGGATTAATGAGAAAATACCTTCTTTCTAACATTAAAAACATAGGAAATGACAGAATAAAGGGGAAAAATACCATGTAAGGGAGAATAATTTTGTCGACGATTGGACCCGCCGAGGGTTTTTCAGGATTGACGGTGCCTCTGCCGCCGGGCCGGCTTGCCCGCGGCTCTGTCCTTCTCCAACAGGTGTTGGCCAAATTGACCTGTTTGGGGCGGATCAACCAGGTCTATGCCCAAGCCGCAGCGGCGCCGGATGAGTGGGAGTTTCTGGCCGCCCTCCTCAAGGTCTTGCAGGTGGAATACGACGTGGCGGCTGGCGATCTCCGCCGCTTGCCGACCCAGGGGCCGCTGCTGGTGATCGCCAACCATCCTTTTGGGGGGATTGAGGGGATTATCCTGCCGCATCTTTTAGGGCAGGTGCGCCGGGATGTCAAACTCCTGGCCAATTATCTTTTAAAGCCGGTGGCGGAACTGCGGGATCTCTTTATTTATGTGGATCCCTTCGGCACCCGGCGGTCTCCGGCCGCCAGCCTGGCAGGGCTGCGGGAGGCGGTCTCCTGGCTCCAGCAAGGCAAGACGCTGGCCGTCTTCCCCGCCGGCGAGGTATCCCACCTGCAGTGGTCCAGCCGCACGGTGACCGATCCTCAGTGGAGCCCCACGGTGGCCTGGCTGCTCCGCAAGACCGGTGCCGCCGTCCTGCCTGTCTTTTTTGCCGGCCAGAACGGCCCCCTATTCCAGGCCCTGGGTCTGATCCACCCCTTCTTGCGCACCCTGCTGCTCCCCCGGGAAGCCCTGAATAAGGGGGGGAAAACCGTGCGGGTGAAGGTTGGCCAGATCATTCCGGCGGCAACCCTCCGCCACCTGGGAAACGAGGCCGAGGTGATGGCCTATCTGCGTCTTCGCACCTATCTGCTGCGCAGCCACTTTGCCGGGCCGGAGCCAAAGAAGCGGTTGCCCCGCCCCGTCCCCAAAGAAAGACGGCGTCAGGAAAGGCTGGCAGCGCCGGTGCCGGTATCAGTATTAGCCCAGGAGTTCCAGCAGCTCCCAACCCCACAACACCTGGTGGCCAGTGGCCCTTTGGTGGTCACTTACGCCCAAGCCGGGCAGATCCCTTTCCTTCTGCAGGAAATCGGCCGCCTGCGGGAGGTGACGTTCCGGGCCGTGGGCGAGGGCACCGGCCTGAGCCTGGACCTGGATCGGTTCGATGCCCACTATGTCCATCTGTTTATCTGGAATACCGAGACCCGGGAGGTGGTGGGGGCCTATCGCCTGGGGCCTTGCGATAAGATCCTGGCGGCTCAGGGGAAAGAAGGATTGTATACGGCCAGCCTCTTTGATTTTGCCCCGGAATTCCTGCCATCCATTCAGCCGGCCCTGGAGCTGGGCCGCTCCTTTATCCGACCGGAATATCAGAAAACCTATGGCGCCCTGCTCCTCCTCTGGAAAGGCATCGGCCGCTATCTGGTCCGGGAGCCGCACTACCGCTTTCTGTTCGGACCGGTCTCCATTTCCAATGCGTATAACGAATTTTCCCAGGGATTGCTGGCCACATGGCTGAGCATGCATACGTTTCTGCCGGAGTTGGCCCAGTATATCCGGCCGAAGCAGCCTTTCCGGCTGCAGCCGCACCGGGATCAGGAATTGCGTCTGGCCCTGGCCGGCACCCAGGCGGTGGAGGACCTGTCCGCCCTGCTGGCCGACGTGGACCCGCAGCGTCGGGGCGTGCCGGTGCTGCTGCGCCAGTATCTGAAACTGGGGGGCAAAATCTTGGGCTTCAATCGCGATCCACACTTTAACAACGCCCTGGACGGCCTCATTCTGGTGGACCTGCTGCAGACCCCGCCGGCAGTGTTGCAACGCTATATGGGGCAAGCGGGCTGGCGCCATTATGCCCGCTGCCAGCAACCAGGGGAGGCAACACCTCGGCTTTCTGGTGACCGGCCCCTGCTGCCCTCCCGCCCCGACTGGGCCGCTTCTTGACCAAATGGCTATCAGAGCATGGGCCGTGGGCACTGCCCCGGCCCCCCCACTTCGACTTTTGCCCATGGCCTCGCCCCAGTATTCTCCGGCCATCACGGGGAAAAAAATTCTGTCGGTCTTTCGCCCTCCCTGCTAACATTATTTTAACAATTTACTAACTTTACCTTATCAGAAGGCTTAGGTATATTTAATCAGGAAACAAAAAAGGGGTAGCTGAGGCCTATCAGCAGGAGGAAAAGATGAATTTTCTGAAAGATGCCTTTAAAGGTTCATTAACAAACATCCTGGTGGTGGCAGGGGTGGCCATGGTGGCGCCGGTGGTCCTGCCGGTGGTCATGAGTATGGCCCGCCCCATTGTCAAGGGGGTCATCAAAGGGGGCATGGCTTTGGCGGATAAGGTGCAGGAGGTGGTAGCCGAAACCGGCGAGCAGATCAGTGATTTAATGGCGGAGGTCAGGGCCGAGCGGGCCGCCGCCATGAATCCGACGGAGAAAATGTAAGATTCTTTTGGCAGTTAGCCTCTCAGCCAACGGCCAAAAAGACGGTAGGGGGATGGTTATGGCTTTGGGGCAAGAAAAATCTTGCCGTTTCATCACCTCCAGACGGTGGGTCAAGACCGGCCTGCAGGCTTTTCGCCGCTTGCCCCCCATAAACTGTTCCCTGGGACCTTCTTCACCGCTTATCTCAAATTTTTCTCTTCCCCGGCGACTCTTTCTCGCCCGGGCCAGTCAATTGCTCTGTCAGTTTTATTTATGGTCAGATAAGCGCTGTTACTAAGCGGGTCAGGGCCATTTCCATCATGGATTGGGCCACTGAATTCAGGACCACGTTTACCAGGGAATTGCCGTCTGCGGACGGCTCTGGCGCCGCCAGGCCCCGGGCGGCCGTCTGCCGCAGGTAGCCCAACTCATAGAGCGTTTGCAAAATGTTGGTCTGGGCCGTTTGCTGAGAGTCGTAATAAATGAGAACGTTGCCGGTGGTGGGATTGGCTTTGATGAAGTGGATGCCGGAGTGCCATTGGACCTGTTTCTCGAGTTCGTCGGCCTTGGCCGGCGAGCCCTTAATCTCCGGTACTTTGATGCGAATGCGCCCCTCCAAGGCATGCAGGTAATCAGTTGACACCTTCAAGTGATTGCCTCCTTACAGTTCTCGCTGATGTCGTCTGACTCAATTATGAGACGGCAATATTTAATCTCCATAGGGAGAAAGTTAAAAATGCGTTAATTGTGTAACCGGTGCCAAAATGGTTATTGCCTCTGCCTCTGAGGGCCAGGCGGGGCAAGCCCTTTGTTCATTTTTGGTTAGATATTCATTGGAAAGCGTCATCAACCGGCAGCGGCTGGTATAGTATCCTTAAAGGGCATGACCATAAAACCTCGGGAGAAACAAGAGCTCCTGCAATGGGGCCGGGGGATTTTGGCGGGACACGGGATAGCCGTGGCCCACTTCATTCCTGGTCGGGTACGGTTGCGGGCCCGCCCCCTGAAAGGCAATCCGGTCCTGGCCGCATTGCTCACGGAACGGTTTGGGGCCATCAAAGGCGTAGAGGCGGTGGAGGCCAATCACCTCACCGGCAGCCTGGTCATCACCTACGACCTGGCAGAACTGCAGCGGCCTGACTCTCTGCGGCATCTGGCCGAGGCCGTTGGTTGCCTGGTGCCCCATCTGGAACAGGAGAGACTCTGGCAACTGCTCTCGTGGTTATAAGGCTCCTGCCCCCAAGGAACCTGGGGCCGGCCCGGACCGACCGCAATCTGCTTCCGGCCAAGGCCGCCGCACCCGCTGCCGTGTTCTTCTCCAAGATCGATCGTTGGCAAGGTAAGAGAAAACGAAAAATTTATCATCGGTCTGCAGGGTATACCTGGCAGGCCAAGGAGGTAGAACACATGGATCCACAGACGGAAAAAGGTGGTCTGGGTGCCACCCTGGGCAACGTCGGCAGCGCGGTCAAAGATGGCGTGGTCAACAGCCTCAAAGGACTCAATGAGATCGAGAACCAGATCGTGACGGTGGCCCGCAACACTGTCACCGACACGCTGCAGGCCACCGGCGATGTGGCCGGAAACGTGGTGGAGGTCTCGGCCAACGTCATCAAAGGGACCCTGAAGGCCACGGAAGAGGTGGGCTACGGCATCCTTATGGGCACGAAGAATGCGGCCAAGGGGATTGTCCTGGGCATCGGTGATCTGGGCGGCGATATTATCACCACGGCCAGTCAGGTGGCCCGGGGGGCGGTAAAAGGCGCCGCCGAGGTGGGCAGCGACGTGGCTTTGGTGGCCCGCCGGGCCGTGGATGGTATCGTGGAAGCGGTCCAGGATGTGGGCGGCAATGTAGCCGGGGCGGCCAAAGGGGCTGTGGAGGGGGCTCTGGAGGGCGCTGCGGCCTTGGGCACTGCCGCCACCCGCAGTGTCTCTGTCTTTCTGGTGGGGGTGGTGGACGGCGTCAAAAACGTCGTCAGCGCCGTGTTGCCGGGCTCCCGCAGTGCCGAGGCCGCAAAGGAAGAAGCTCCCCCGGCCGAGACGCCGGCCAGACCGAAAATGACCCGGGAACCGGCTAAACCCAAGGAGGAGACCAGCCCGCATTAACGAGCGGGCAAGGCGGCACAGACTTCTTAATGACCTTTTCTTTTTTCCAACGCACGGCCCCCAGCCCGGAGCACGAGGGGGCGGTGGTGAGAAGCGAGGCTCCGGCCACATTCCATTGGCATGATACAAGCAATCCATACAGCGGTAGAGGGGCGGGCCCGGTTCAAGATTGAGGGCCTGTACCGTTCTGAGGCCCTCAAGCATTTCCTGGAGCGGCAGGCAGCCCGATCCAACGGCAACGGCATCAAGGCGGTGTCGGCCAGTACGCTGACCGGCAACGCCCTGGTTCAGTACGAGGCCGGGGTGGCGCCGGAGACCATCAGTCGCTGGTTGGCCCAATTGGTGGCAGAATTTCACGGGGCCAGGGAAACAACCCCGACCCCACAGCCGCGCCCAGGGCCGGGTACTGCCGCGGCCAAAGCCGAGGCGGGACCTGACTGTCCTCCCCCCCGCCGATCGGCTCTGGCCCATGAGGCCCAACCGTGCCAACCTTGGCATGCCTTGGCGACCGAGGCGGTCCTCAATGCCTGGGGAACCTCACCCACAGCAGGTTTAAGCACTGCAGCCGCGGCCGCAAGCCGTCAGCGCTACGGGCCCAATGCCTTTCCCGAGACCCAGGTCCGCTCCCAATGGGAAATGTTTTTGGAACAGTTCAAATCCCTGCCGGTGGCCCTCCTGGGAGGGGCTGCCGGCATCTCGGTCCTGACCGGCGGCGTCCTGGACGCGGTCCTGATCCTGGGGGTGGTGGTGGCCAACGCCTATCTGGCCTACAAGACCGAAAGCGACGCCGAGACCACCATCCGCTCCCTCAAAAATCTGGTCAAACCCACGGCCGCTGTGGTCCGGGAGGGACTACTGCAGGAAATCGACGTGGAAGACGTAGTCCCGGGCGATCTGCTGGCCCTGAAACCGGGTACGTATGTGGCCGCCGACTGCCGGCTCATTGTCGCCGACCGTCTCAGCGTCGACGAGGCCGCCCTCACGGGGGAGAGCCTGCCCGTCAGCAAGGAGACCCGAACCTTGCCCGAAGCCAATGTTCCCCTGGCCGATCGGGTCAATATGATCTATCGGGGCACCATGGTGACCGGGGGACAGGGCTTCGGCGTAGTGGTGGCCACCGGGCCCTTCACGGAACTGGGCCGCCTGCAGGCCATGGTGGAGGGCGCTGAGACTCCCGTCACGCCCCTGGAGCAGCAATTGGACCGGGTCGGCAACGAACTGGTGCTCCTGGGCTGCGGTGTCTGCGGGCTGGTCTTTGGGGTCGGTCTGCTCCGGGGCTTTGCCTTTCTCCAGATGCTCCATACCGCCGTCTCTCTGGCCGCGGCGGCAGTGCCGGAAGGACTGCCGACGGTGGCCACCACCACTCTGGCCCTGGGAGTCAAAAAAATGGAGCAGCACCAGGTCCTCATCCGCCGTCTGGAAGCCGTGGAAACCCTGGGCTGCCTGCAGACCATTTGCATGGACAAGACCGGCACCATCACCAAAAACGAGATGACGGTCGTCCAGCTCTTTGTCGGCATGCGCCGGTTGTCGGTCACCCAGGGCGAATTGGACGAATTTGCCGACCTCATCGCCGCTGGCGGCGAGCATGAACTGCCCTGGCTGTTAAAAGCCGCCGCCCTCTGCAATGAAACGGAAATTCAGGAACACCAGGGCCGCTTGGTTCTCAGCGGCTCGGCCACGGAAAAGGCTTTGGTGCAGCTGGCCCTGAACTATGGCGTGGATGTGGCGGCCCTGCAGCAAGCCATGCCCCGGCGGCGCCTTATTCACCGCTCCGAACAGCGGCCGTTTATGACTTCCTATCATGAACTGGCCGATGGCGCCCTGCTGTTGGCCTTGAAAGGGAGCCCCCTGGATGTCCTCACCATGTGCGATTGGCACCTGCAGGACGGCCAGAGGCTGCCCCTCAATGTGCGCGACCGGTTGGCCATCGAAATGGAAAACGATCGGATGGCCGGGGATGCCCTGCGGGTCCTGGGGGTCGCCTACGCCATCAACGGACCCGATGAACTGGCGGACAATGGCTCCGACCAGGCCGGCCGGGGGTTTACCTGGCTGGGCCTGACCGGCATGGCCGATCCCATCCGGGCCGGAGTGCGCCAGATGATCCAGGATTTCCACCGGGCCGGGATTCAGACCATCATGATCACCGGGGACCAGAGCGCCACGGCCTATGCCATCGGCAAAGAATTGAATCTGAGCGAAGGCCGACCGTTGGAAATCCTGGACTCCACCCATCTGGAAAACCTGGATCATGATACCATTACGGCTCTGGCCCAACGGGTGCACATCTTCGCCCGGGTCAGTCCGGCCCATAAACTGCAGATTGTCCAGGCGCTCCAGGGAGCCGGTCGGGTAGTGGGCATGACCGGGGACGGCATCAACGACGGCCCGGCCCTGAAGGCAGCGGAAGTAGGCATCGCCATGGGCGAGTCGGGGACGGATATCGCCCGGGAAGTGGCCGATGTGGTCTTGACAAAAGACAATATGGGGGACCTGATCATCGCCATCAAAGACGGCCGCACCACCTACAGCAATATCAAAAAGGCGGTGCATTTTTTCATCTCCTCCAACGTCAGCGAAATCGGCGTGACGTTTGTCGCTTTGGCCGCCGGCCTGGGCTCCCCTCTGACCACCATGCAATTGCTCTGGATCAACCTGGTCTCCGACATCTTCCCGGGTCTGGCATTGACCCAGGAACCACCGGAACCGGATGTGTTGGACCGGCCACCGCGACCGGCTGCCGAACCGATCTTTACTCCGGCAGAATACTGGCGCATCGCCCAGGAAGGGGCAACCTTGACCGCGGCCACGCTGGGCGCCTATGGGTATGGTATCATGCGCTACGGCCTCGGCCCCCGGGCGGGAACGCTGGCGTTTAACACCCTGACCATCAGCCAACTCCTCCATACCCTGAGTTGCCGCTCGGACCGTCAGTGGATTTTTTCCGGCGGGCTGCCGGCCAACCCGTTCCTGTCCCTGGCCGTGGCCGGCTCCATCGCCCTGCAGATAGGCGCCCTGCTGATACCCGGCTTGCGGACCATCTTGGGCATGACCCCCATCAGCATACTTGATGCGGCGGTCATTGCCGGCACATCGCTGCTCACCCTCGTCATGAATGAGATGACCAAACCGGCCGCAGCCCGGCCGGCCAAACCAACGGCCTTCGACCAGGCGCAGTTCGCAGCCGCTTAATTTCATCTTGCCTTTTTCTCTCGGCTCAGGGCAGAATGTGTCCTGGAGAGTGAAGAGTGCGGGAGGTAAGTGGTAACCATAAAAACAGCGCCACGTCCAGGCGGGTGAAGGGTATGAAAAAAGATTTCATGTTCACGTCCATGTCCGTGACCGAAGGCCATCCGGACAAACTGTGCGATCAGATCAGCGATGCCATCGTCGATGCCTTTCTGGAACAGGACCCCTATGCGCGCATCCGGGCCGAATGCGCCGTCTCCACCTCCATTCTCTTTGTGTCGGCCCGCTTCCTGGCCCAGGCCAAGGTGGATATCCCCTATGTGGCCAGGAAGGTCCTCAACCAGGTGGGCTATGTGGAAGAGGATTTTGACGCCAATTCCTGTGCGGTGCTTACCAGTCTGACGGAATTTCCTCCGGACGCACTGACCATGTTCCGGGAAAAGGAGATGTCCGACGAAGAGATCGAAAGACTGCCCGGCCGCCATCAGGTGACGGTTTTCGGCTTTGCCTGCGACCAGACTCCGGCCCTGATGCCCCTGCCCATTTACCTGGCCCATAAATTGACCAAAAGGATCATCCAGGCCAAACGCCGCAAGATCATCCCCTATCTGTCGCCGGATGCCGCCACCCAGGTCGGGGTGGAGTTTAAAGACCGGCGGCCGGTGCGCATCCACAGCATAACGGTGATCGCCAGTCAAAGTCGGCCGGCCACGGTGCCGGCGGCCCGGTTGGCCGACGACATCCGGCAGCAGGTCATCGACGTGGCCTTTGCCGAAGAGGCCATCCGGCCGGATGCCCGCACCAAAATCTACGTCAACCCCGTAGATCACATCATGGTCGGAGGGCCGGCGGTCCACTCCGGCCTCACCGGCCGCAAAAACGCCATTGATACCTACGGGGAATATTCCCGCCAGAGCGGCGCGGCGCTGAGCGGCAAAGATCCGCTGCGCATTGATCGGGTGGGCGCTTATGCGGCCCGCTACGCGGCCAAGAACATCGTCGCCGCCGGCCTGGCCCAGGAGTGCGAGGTCCAACTGAGCTATTCCATCGGCCGCTCCCGGCCGGTGAGTATCCAGGTGGAGACCTTTGCCTCGGGGAAGATCCCGGACAGCAAGATCGCCAAGCTCCTGGAAAAACACTTTGAATTCCGTCTGGCCGGCATCCTGCGGGATTTTAATCTGCGTTTCCTGCCGGCCATGCGGCCCAGCGGCTTTTATCGCAAACTGGCCGCCTACGGCCATGTGGGGCGGCAGGATCTGGATCTGCCCTGGGAGGCCACCGACAAAGCCCAACTTTTGGCCGCGGAGGCCGGCCGCGGGCAGGGTTGATGTCTTTTCTGGAGCCTGATGGAGATTCCCACCCAACCGCCTCGAGGGCAGGGCTGCGGCCGACATTATGATCAACCTCTTTTTCCAACTGATTCACGGCAATCGCCTCATCTATAACGCCTGTTGGGAAGACCCGCGGCTGGACCGCCAGCTCCTGGAACTTGACGGCGACAGCGAGGTGGTCGTTATCACCAGCGCCGGCTGCAATGTCCTGGATTACCTCCTGGACGGTCCCCGGGCCATCCGGGCCGTGGACGTCAACTATCGGCAGAATGCCCTGCTGGAATTGAAACTGGCTTTTCTGGCCCGCCGGGATTTTGCCGATCTCTTCGCCTTTTTTGGCCAGGGCCAGAGCGCGGCCTATGGGGAAATTTATCAGAGCCTGCGAGACGCCTTATCCCCGCCGGCCCAGGCCTTTTGGGATCGCCATATCAGCTATTTCAACGGCAGGGGCCGGCGCGGCTCGTTTTACTGGCACGGCGCCGCAGGGGATTTTGCCTGGGTCCTGGTCCGCCTCTTGCTGGGCAACGGTCAGGCGCAAGGTCTGGTCCAGGGTCTGTTGCAGGCCCCGACCCTGGCGGCCCAGGAGCACTATTACCGCCAACTGGAAAAAAGAATTTTTACCCGCCCCCTTTCCTGGCTCCTGCGGCAGCCGGTTGCCATGGCCCTGATCGGCGTACCCCGGGCCCAGGTGCGGCTTTTGGACAGGCAGTATCCCACCCGCCTGGACGGTTTTGTCCGAGACAAGCTGCGGCAGGTCATGACCGAACTGCCCATCGGGGATAATTACTTCTGGCGGGTCTATCTCACCGGTGCCTATACCCCGCAGTGCTGCCCGCATTACCTCAAGCCGGAAAACTTTGACCGGCTGCGGCGCGGGATCAACCGGATAACGGCTCATACCTGCACCTTGACGGCATTTCTGCACCGTCACCCCGGCCCCTATTCCCATTTCGTGCTCTTGGATCACCAGGATTGGCTGGCCTGGCACCAGCCCCGGATCCTGGCCGAGGAGTGGCAGGCCATTTTCGCCAACAGTCGCCCGGGCACGAAGATTCTGATGCGTTCGGCCGGCTTTGATCTGAGTTTTCTGCCCGCCGAGGCCCTGGCCCGCCTGCGCTTCTTCCCGGAGCGGACTGAACCGCTGCATAAACTGGATCGGGTGGGCACCTACGCCAGCCTGCATCTGGCCGAGGTGGTCTGATGTCCGGGGATGCTGCCACCGCCACGACCGTGCACCCCCTGGAGCGCTACTATCGGCTGCACGCTCGCATTTACGACGCCAGCCGCTGGAGTTTCCTGTTCGGTCGGGAGCGGCTCCTGCGATTGGTCGAGGCCCACGGCCAGCCCAGGAACATCCTGGAGGTAGGCTGCGGTACCGGCAAGAATCTGCTCCGTCTGCGCCAGCTCTGGCCCGGGGCCAAACTCACCGGCTTGGACCTGAGCGCAGCCATGTTGGCGCAAGCCCGGCGCAAGGTGGGCGGGGCAGGGCCGACCCTGACCTGGCGCCATCAGGCCTATAGCCACCCCCTCTTGACCGATCCTCCCTTTGACCTGCTGCTCTTCTCCTATGCCCTGACCATGTTCAACCCGGGCTGGGAGGAGGCCATCGCCGCGGCCGCGGCGGATTTGGCCCCGGCCGGCATCATGGCCGTGGTGGATTTCCACACCTCCCCCTTCTCCCTCTTCAGACGCTGGATGGCCCTGAACCACGTCCGTGTGGCCGGGCACCTGCTGCCGGTCCTAGAGAACACCTTTACCACCCGCCACAGGGAAATCCGGCCGGCCTACGGCGGCCTCTGGCATTATTTTCTCTTCCTGGGTCAGAAAAACGATCGAAGCGTCACGGGGCGGGCGAGGGGAACCGAGCACGGGCCGCGGGGGTAAAAAATCCCCCGGCCTCCTGGCGCTCCTCAGCCCCGGGGATGGGACTGGCGGTGAATCTCCTGCAACCGGGCGGTGTGCAGGTGGGTATAGATCTGGGTCGTGGAGATGTCGGCGTGGCCCAGGAGCAGTTGCAGAGCCCGCAAGTCCGCCCCCCGCCAGAGGAGGTGGGTGGCAAAGGAATGGCGCAGGGTATGGGGACTGAGCTCCAACGGCAGGCCCACCTGCCGGGCATAGCCCTTAATGATCTTCCAGAACCCCTGGCGGCTCAGCCCCCTGCCCCGTCGGTTCAAAAAGAGAACCTGGGTTTTCTGACCTTTCAAGAGCAGGGGCCGGACGTGTTGCAGATACAGGTTCACCTTCTCTACGGCCCGGAAGACCATGGGCACCAGCCGTTCCTTGGAACCCTTGCCCACCACCCGGATCACGCCCCGGCGCAGGTCCAACTGGGGGATGGTCAGGCCCACCAGCTCCGAAACCCGCAGACCCGTGGCGTAGAGGACCTCCAGCATGGCGTCATCCCGCTGCCCCAGAGGGGTGGTGGCATCCGGCGCCGCCAACAGCCGCTCCACTTCCTCGAGCCCCAGAATCTTGGGCAAACCCTTGGGGAGTTTGGGGGCATCCAGCCACTCCAGGGGATTGTGGTCGGTGAGGCCTTCCCGCAGCAAAAAGCGATAGAACTGCCGGATGGCGCTGAGTTTCCGGGCCCGGCTGCGGGGCCCGATGCCATGGTGCTCCAGGTGGGCCAGATAATCCTGGAGATCCCCCAAGGCAATATCCTGCCAGGAGATCTTCCCGGACTGATGGCAATAGTTGGCCAAATCGGTGAGATCCTGGGCGTAGGCTGCCACCGTTAAGGGCGCCAACCCCCGCTCCACCACCAGATGCTGCAGAAACTGCTCCAGGGCCTGATCCATAGGGTGGCTGCCGGTTGATCATTCTTGTTTTTTTCAGGGGGTATTATACAATATTTTTCTGAATATTGTTTCTCTAGCGCCAGCGCCCTGGTGGCGCGATCTGCCGAGGTTATGATGAGAAATCTTTGCCGCTGCGTTTTTTTCTGCACCATCCTCTTTCTCCCTCTGGCCCTCGGCCTCCTGCCAACCGACGCCGCCCCGGCGGTGCAGAAACATTCCTCTTTTGAGTATAACCCCCAGGACGTGGTCACGGTCACCGGCATGATCACCGCCATCGATCCGGCCGCGGCCTCCAACCTGCCCGAACCGGTCTTTCTCACCTTGACTACTCCCCAGGGAAAAGTCAAAGTCTTTCTCGGACCCAATTGGTATGTGGCTGACCTGGGGATAAAGTTGGCTATCCTGGATCGCCTGGAAGTGACCGGCGCCAAGATTATGGATCAGGGGCGGGTGGTCATCTTCGCCGCCCGGGTCAAGAAAGGCGACCAGACCTGGCAGCTCCGGGATGATCAGGGGGTGCCGCTGTGGACGGGGCGGAAAAA
>CALGOE010000070.1 GCA_937958145.1 uncultured Desulfobacca sp. | reverse complement strand
TCACCCAAACCCTCTCCCCGCAAGCGGGGCGAGGGCTTTAAGGACTTTCCGGATGAGAACAAATTAGTGCCCATCCGGAAACGTGCACTTGGTTCATGGAAGGCGAGGCCACTGAGGAAAAAGTCTTTTGTAGGAGCGGGTCTAAGATCCGCCCCTACTAAGGCTATCCCGTATTTTTGGACTTTTCGGATGAGCACAAATTAAGAGCTGCCGCCGCCGGCCGGGAGAAAGCAAAAATGACAAACGTCGCAGCCGTGCTGTCATGAGCGGCGTTTTTACAGTACGGTGGGGCCAAGCATGGGAGGGTTCCTGGTGGGGGGGCCAGGCACGGCCGGCACCCCCATTCCCGGGCATGGAGGAGGTGAGAATGGGGGCTGGCGGCAACTTAGGCTGGCAGGGACTCCCAACGATCCCGGAGCTTCTCCATCACCACGGGGAGGGTGGTATACTCCATTTCGTCCATGGGCAGGCGATGGGGTTCAAAGGGGCCGTGGCGGCGCATGTGGTCGGCGATGATATTGCACAGGCGCCGGGCTTCGTTAAAGCTGGGGTCGTTGAAGAGGTCGCAAGGTCCCACGAGGTGGCCGTGGGCCATCTGGAAGCCGAGGGCGATGACCCGGGGCGGGCCGTCGAAGCGACTGGGATTGGCCTGAAAGACCGGCACGGGCATGAGGGGGCCGTGGTGGGAGCCGCGCATCCAGCCGGCGACGATGTGGGGCATGGTAAAGGGTTCCAGGATTTCTCCCACTGCGGGGAACTTGCCCTGGGAGCGGACGATGCAGACGGGGTCGTCTTTGCCCACGTATTTGCCGGCGATGAGGGCCAGCCGTTCGGTGGAGGAGACGGCGGCGATGTCCCCGTCCTTGCTGTACACTGCTTTCACCACATACCGGCCGGGCGCGCCGATGAAGACCAAAAGGTCGTAGAGTTCGGCGGGGGTGTCGAACAGGACCCGTTTATGTTCTTTGACATCCAGGACTTCAAACTTGAAGCCGGCATGCAGACTGGGGGCGATGACGAGACCGGCGGTATTGAAGGGATCGGCGAACATTTTGTAGAGCGGCAGGTTCCAGGCGCCGGCGGAGGTTTTGTCGGCCATGAAAATGACGATGGGCTCAGCCTCCCGCTCCACAAACTCCATTTCGGCCACGCCGGGCCCCATGCCCCGGACATTGCCGGCAAAGGCATGGCTCAGGAGGTCCTGGCCGGCGCCGTATAATTTCAAGCGCTTGGCCACTTCCGTGCAGGCCATGAAGGTGTCAAAGGCCAGCCGGTGCACCTCGGTATTGTCCGGGCCATGACGATGGGTCATAATGAGCTCCAGGTCGTCGCCGCAGGCGGTGACATGGAAGTCCACCAGGAAGCCCTTGAGGCGGCTTTCCTCCAGGCGGTTGGCGGCTTCCTCCAGAAGGTCGCCGTGCATGGAGCAATGCCCCACATAGCCGCCCACATCGGCTTTAATGACGCTGAGGGTGATGGTGTCGGCCATAACGCTCTCCTTTGTGGTTGCGGTGGTTAACCAGGAAACACCCCATCCGGAGATGCGGGTGCGATGGCTGAACCCGGGGAGGCCCGGGTAGTGAAAACGCCCGGAGAGATGGACAACGGCCCGCCAGCTGCCATGGGCCCGGAGGGATACTTCTTTATCCTGGCATGCTTCTCAGGTCGCCATTGCCAGTCGCCGCCTGCCGTCGAACCGGACGACAGGCGATCGACGTCTGCAATGATTATAGCACAAAAGGGAGCGACGAGGATTATTTTTATCTTTCGTTGTAAAGAAAAAATACTTTGAAAAGGTTGGGCCGTTGTGAATACTTCTTCGGATTCTCCTCAGTTGGCTCGGGGTCAGTTGGAAACCTGCCGTGACCAGACGCCACGGGAAACCGGGGCGGGGTCCTTGATCATGATTCTGCAGCAGTTACCTTGACTTGAGCAAGCATTGAGTATACATTAGAATTAGATTCGGGTCAGAATCAGACTGATTGACAAGGGTTCCCAAAGCCATTACAGTTTCCTTAAGGCCGGCGAGAGTGGCGGAATCTGGCAGACGCACTGGACTTAGGATCCAGCGGGCAACCATGGGGGTTCGAGTCCCCCCTCTCGCACCAGAGCATGGCTGGCGAGTCGGGGGCACAGCGGCTAACCTCTGATCTGGCCCAAAAATTCATTGAGAAACGGTGTTCCGCATGGAAGTAAAAGTAGAGGAGTTAAGCCCCGTTGAACGCAGGTTATCCGTGGCCGTGCCGTCCCAGAACGTGGCCCAAGAGATGGAGCAGGCCTACCGGCAGTGGGGCAAGCGGGCCAAAATCAAAGGGTTTCGCCCGGGCAAAGTGCCTCGGACCATCCTGAAACGCTACTTTGGCAAGGAAATCGAGGAACAGGTCTCCCAGGAACTGTTTCGCCAGTCATTGAACGAGGCCTTGGATGAGGTCAAGCTGCAGCCGGTGTCGGTGAAGATGCCCAACGCCCTGCCGCCGCTGGTGGAGGGCGACCCCTTCAGCTACAGTGTGGAGGTCGAGGTGGCGCCGGAGTTTACAGCCACAGACTATCTCAATCTGACCCTGACCGGCACGCCGGTGGCCGTGACTGAGGAGATGGTGGACCAGCGGCTGGAGGAATTGCGGCAGGTCCGGGCCACCTTGGAACCTGTGGCCGAGGAGCGGCCGGTCCGGGAAAAGGACTTTGTCGTCCTGAGGTATCAGGCCCTGGAAAACGGTGCCGCCATTGAGGGCGGCGGCAGCGACAACGCCTATGTGGAGGTGGGGGCGGGCAAGTTGCCGGCCGAATTCGAGGAGCGGCTGGTGGGCCTAACCAAAGGCACGGCAACTTCCTTTGAGATGACGGTGCCGGTGGATTTCGTCAACCCGGCCATTGCCGGCAAGACCGTCACCTTTGAGGTGGAGGTCCTGGATATCAAAGAACTTCGGGTTCCCGAACTGGATGACGCCTTGGCGCAATCTTTTTCTGACGAGTTCAAGACCCTGGACGATCTGCGGCAGGCGGTGCGTCAGGATCTGGAGCGCCGGCAGGAAAAACAACATTACGAGAAATTGCGCCAACAGGTCATAGATCAGATCCTGGACCGCAATCCGGTGGAGGTCCCGCCGTCCCTGGTCCGCCGGGAACAGGAGGCCATTGTCCGGCAGCAGTTGAACCTCCTGCAATCCCGGGGCCTGAATATTTCCGGACTCAATCCTGAAAGTCTGCTGGAGAAGGTCAAAGATCAGGCTGAAAAACAGACCCGCATCAATCTCATCCTGGATCAGATCGCCAAACAGGAAGGCATCACCGTCAGCGACGACGATGTGACCGCGGGTTATCAACGCATCGCCGCCCAGGTGGGCGACACGCCGGAGATGGTCCGCAAGGTCTATGAACAGCGCCAGATGGTAGAGGATTTCAAGACCCAGATACGCGCCGAAAAGACGTTGGAATTTTTAATCGACAAGGCTACCGTGGTGTCCGCCACCACCGAAGCGCCCACGGCAGAGGATACGGCTATATGAGCATTTTGATCCCTTACGTGGTGGAACAGACCAGCCGGGGGGAGCGGGGTTATGACATTTATTCCCGTCTCCTCAAAGACCGGATTATATTCCTGGGTTCCGCCATCAACGATGACGTCGCCAACGTCATCATCGCCCAATTATTGTTTTTGGAATCGGAAGATCCGGATAAGGATATTCATTTTTACATTAATTCGCCGGGGGGGCTGGTGACCGCCGGCATGGCCATTTATGACACCATGCAGTACATCAAGCCGGCGGTTTCCACCCTGTGCATGGGTCAGGGAGCCAGCATGGCGGCGTTGCTGCTGGCCGCCGGGGCCAAGGGCAAGCGTTTTGCCCTGCCCCATGCCCGCATCCTGATCCACCAGCCTTTGGGGGGCTTCCAGGGGCAGGCCACGGATGTGGAGATTCAGGCCCGGGAGATCCTGCGTCTCCGGGAGGAACTGAACGAAGTATTGGCCCGGCATACCGGTCAACCCATTGACCGCATCAACCGGGACACGGAACGGGATTTTTACATGTCCGGCCTGCAGGCCAAAGAATATGGCCTGGTGGACGAGGTCATCAGCAGCCGGCCGACGAAGCAACGGGAAGGCCACCTGAGCGGCGTGGAGTCTCCGGCAACCGAGGGTTAAGGCCGCGCCGCCACGCCGGCTTGGTCCCCCGGAGCGGCGCCACTGATCGCGCCCCATGGTATACAACATTTATCTGGTACGGCCCTGACCGCGGGAACCCGCTCGAGGCAATAAAGATAATAAGCATTTGAGACGAAGTAAGCAGTACGGGGGCTTGCCCCTGGCATTACCAAAGCGACCAAACGTCCGGCAGCCATGCTGCGAGCCGGAGTTTGGGGAGGAATCTGTATGAGTAAACGTGGCAGCGACAAGGGTTCAGACCTGCTCTGTTCTTTTTGCGGCAAGAGCCAAAGCGATGTAAAGAAGCTTATTGCCGGTCCCAGTGTCTATATCTGCGATGAGTGCATCGAATTGTGCAACGACATCATCGCCGAAGAGAACGAAAAAGAGGAGATCAAGAGCGCCCGTCTGTCTATTCCCGAGCCGGCGGAGATCAAAAGCAAGATCGACGAATACGTTATCGGCCAGGAACGTGCCAAAAAAATACTTTCGGTGGCAGTCTATAACCATTATAAACGCATCAACTCCCGGGTGGAGATGGACGGGGTCGAATTACAGAAGAGCAATATCCTGCTCATCGGCCCGACAGGTTCCGGAAAGACCTTGCTGGCCCAGACCCTGGCCAAAATCCTCAATGTGCCCTTTACCATCGCCGACGCCACAACGCTGACCGAAGCCGGGTATGTGGGCGAGGATGTGGAGAACATCATTCTGAACCTCCTGCAGGTGGCTGACTACGATATTGAAAAGGCCAGCCGGGGTATTGTCTATATTGACGAAATCGATAAAATCGCCCGCAAGAGCGACAGCCCGTCCATCACCCGGGATGTGTCCGGCGAAGGGGTGCAGCAAGCCCTGCTCAAGATCATCGAGGGCACGTTGGCCTCGGTGCCCCCCAAGGGCGGGCGCAAGCATCCGCAACAGGAATTCGTCAAGGTGGACACCACCAATATCCTGTTCATCTGCGGCGGGGCCTTTAATGGCCTGGAGGACATCATCAACACCCGGATCGGCAAGAAAACCATGGGGTTTGTGGCCGATGTGCAGAGCCGGGTGCAGCGCCGCCAGGGTAAGACCCTCACCAAGGTCCAGCCGCAGGACCTCCTGAAATTCGGGCTCATCCCCGAGTTCGTGGGGCGGTTGCCGGTCATCGCCACCCTGGAAGAACTGGATGAAGAGGCCTTGGTGCGCATCCTGAAGGAACCCCGCAATGCTTTGGTCAAACAGTATCAGAAGCTCTTTGAGATGGAGGGGGTCCACCTCCACTTCAGTGAGGGCGCTCTGGCCGCCATTGCCAAAGAGGCCTTAAAACGCCGTTCCGGCGCCCGGGGGCTGCGGGCTATCATGGAACAGGCCATGCTCGATATCATGTACGACATTCCCTCCTTGAAAAATGTCCGGGAATGTCTGGTCAACGAGGAAGTGATCCTGAAATTTGAAAAGCCCATTCTGGTTTTTGAGCCCCAGGCCGAGAGCGCCTGAAGGGCCGTGAGGATATGAACCACACATGCTATTTAAATTGAACCGACCGAAATCGACCGGGGAGGGAAGCAGACGGGAGAGCTACCCGGTCCCCCTGCTGCCATTACGGGATATCGTCATCTTCCCCCATATGGTAGTGCCTTTATTTATCGGCCGGGAGCGCTCCATCGCCGCCCTGGAGCATGCCATGGGACAGAACAGTTACATCCTGCTCTGCACCCAGAAGGATGCCAAGAAGGACGAGCCCGGCGAACAGGATATTTACCGCTTCGGTACCCTGGGGAATATCCTGCAATTGCTGCGACTGCCCGACGGGACCGTCAAGGCCCTCATCGAGGGCAAACGCCGGGCGGAAATTCGTCATTATCTGGCCAACCCCAGTTTCTTTCTGGTGGAAGTGGAGGAGGTGGTGGAGCCCTATGAGTCGTCCACGGAAGTGGAAGCCCTCATGCGGACCAACATTTCCTCTTTTGAGCAGTATCTGAAGCTCAATAAGAAGATTCCCCAGGAAGTCTTCCAGGCCATCAGCAGTATCACCGATCCGGGGCGCCTGGCCGACAATATCGCCTCCCATCTGGCGGTCAAGATCGAAGAGAAACAGCCGCTGCTGGAAATCATCCATCCGGTGAAACGGTTGGAAAAGGTCCTCTACGTCATGCAACGGGAGATTGAGGTGCTCCAGATCGAGGGGCGCATCAAGAACCGGGTCAAAAAGCAGATGGAGAAGACCCAGAAAGAGTATTATCTCAATGAACAGATGCGGGCCATCCAGAAAGAGATGGGTGAGAAGGATGATTTCCGCAGTGAAATCCAGGAATTGGAACGCCGCATCAAAAAGAAGCGCCTCAGTGCCGAAGCCAATGCCAAGGTGCGCCATGAGCTGAAAAAGCTGAAGCTCATGAGCCCCATGTCGGCGGAGGCCACTGTGGTCCGCAATTACATCGATTGGATCCT
>CALGOE010000069.1 GCA_937958145.1 uncultured Desulfobacca sp. | reverse complement strand
AGCGCGGCCGTGACCTTCCTGGGCCAGCGCCAGGATGTGCCCGATCTTCTGGGCGCGGTGGATATCTTTGTCCTGCCCAGCCACAGTGAAGGCGTGTCCCGGTCCCTGCTCGAGGCCATGGCCCTGGGTCTGCCTGTGGTGGTCAGCGACGCCGGCGGCTCGCCGGAAGTGGTGCAGCACGAAAGCAACGGCCTCCTGGTGCCCGTCAAGGACCCGGAGGCCCTGGCCCAAGCGGTGCTCCGGCTGCTGGACAACCCGGCCTGGGCCCAACAGCTCGGCCAGGCCGCGGCCCAACGGGTGGCGGCCGATTTTTCCCTGACGCGGCTGGGGGCGGAATTGAACACCCTCTACCGTGACCTGGTGCAGCCGCGGCCCTGTCCTCTTCCGACCCGCCAGCCTGGAAGCGGAGCCGGGGAAAAGAGTTGACAACCCCTTGTGGGCGTGGCAAGATTAAGATGTTTTGATCTGCTGCAGTTCCGCTGACGCCGGGGTCGGCCCCAGGGGCCAACCTGAAAAAGTTAAACGCAAACGAGGAGATTTTCATGGCAGATATATTACAAGTAACCGACGCCACTTTTGACCAGGAAATCCTGAAAGCCGGCATGCCGGCCATGGTGGATTTTTGGGCGGCCTGGTGTGGGCCCTGCCGGGCCATTGCCCCCGTCGTGGAAGAATTAGCCGAACAATACGCCGGCAAGGTGAAGATTGCCAAGATGAACGTGGATGAGAACTCCAAAACCCCGGTAAAATATGGCATCCGGGCCATCCCCACCCTCATCCTCTTCAAAGATGGCAACGTCGTGGACCAGATTACCGGTGCCGTCTCCAAGTCCCAGATCGACAACGCCATCAAAAAGCTTCTCTAAGCTCTTGGTATATCTTTATGTCTCATTATGATTACGATGTTATCATCGTGGGCGGCGGACCGGCCGGCATGACCGCCGGTCTCTATGCCGGCCGCGGCCGCTTTAAAACCCTGCTGCTGGAAAAGCTGATCACCGGCGGCCAGGTCATGACCACCGAGCACGTCGACAATTATCCCGGGTTTCCCGAAGGGGTGGCCGGGTTTGAACTCTCCCAGCGCATGCGGGACCAGGCCGAGCGGTTCGGGGTGGAGATCCGCAGCGCCGAGGTGACGGCCCTGAAACCCGGCAACCCGTATCACACCATCGTCCTCGAGGGCGGCGAGGAGATCGTCGGCCGGGCCATTATCATCGCCAGCGGCGCCCAACCCCGGCGGGCCGGCTTCCCCGGCGAAGAAGAGTTTACCGGCAAGGGCGTGGGCTACTGCGCCACCTGCGACGGCGCCCTCTACCGCGATGAGACCATCGCCGTGGTCGGCGGCGGCGATACGGCTCTCCAAGATGCCGTCTTCCTGACCCGCTTCGCCAAAAAGGTCTACCTCATCCATCGCCGCGATCAATTCCGGGGGGCCAAGCTCTACCAGGAAAAGGTCTTTGCCAACGACAAGATCGAAATCATCTTCGACACCGTCGTCACCCGGATCCTGGGCGAAAAAAATGTCAGCGGCGTTACGATCAAAAACGTCAAGACCGGGGCAGAATCCGAACTGGCCGTCACCGGCGTCTTTGTCTTCGTGGGCATCCAGCCCATCGTCGGCTGGCTTGCCAAAGGGTTGCTGGAGCAGGATGAATTCGGCTTCATCCGCACCGATGACAAAATGGCCACCAACATTCCCGGTATTTTTGCGGCCGGTGACGTGCGGGTGAAAATGCTGCGACAAATTACCACCGCCGTCGGCGATGGCGCCGTCGCCGCCTTTGCCGCAGAAAAATATCTGGAGGAACAGCACTAAGTCATGCTGCGGCTTGACCGATGGGCCTTCTCAGTCCTGCTGTTGGTAACGCTGGCCACCGCCGCCGGCTGCGGCTGGTTCAGCAAAAAAAAGCCCGATCGCCCGCCCGACATTCTCGTGGACGAAGGGTTCAGGAAACTTAAGGCCGGGAAATATGACCAGGCGGCCGAACGCTTTGAGCAGATTCGGGATCGCTATCCCTACAGCCAGGAAGCCATCCTGGCGGAACTCAAGGCCGCCGACGCCAAGTATTTCAGCAAAAAATACGACGAAGCCCTCCAGGATTACAAAAACTTCGAAAAATTGCACCCGTCCCATCCCCAGGTGCCCTATGTCATCTACCAACAAGGGCTGTGCTATTACCGCCAACGCAGCACCATTGACCGGGACCCCACCTTTACCTACAAGGCCCTGCAGGAATTCAAGCGCCTGAAACAGCGCTATCCGCAATACGAGAAAATGGACAAGGTCAACGACTACATCGCCAAATGCCAACTGGCTCTGGCTGACCACGAGTTCTACGTCGGCGAATTTTATTACAAAACCGGCCGCTATCAGGCCGCCCTGGACCGCTTTGCCGCCATCCAGGAGGAATACCCCGACTATCCCAAGATGGCCAAGGTGAAACAATACACCGAGCGCTGTGAGGCCATCCTGGCCAATCCGGTGAAAGCCGAGCCGCCGGCCCTCCTCAAACCCTGGTACTACCTCTTCGACGCCCAATGGTAAAAGACAGTCGTGGTATACAAGGGTTCGTGGGTAGTCGATGGCCAACGGCTTTGTAGGGGCGGGGTTACCCCGCCCCTACAGCTTATTCCTCCGGCCATTCCATCTGGGCCAACGCCTCCAGACAGGCATAATGGGTCAGATCATGATGAATGGGGGTAATGGAGATATAGCCGTTCTCTATGGCCCAGAAATCCGTCCCCGGTTCCACCTGGCGCTTGGTGTTGATGCCGGCCAGCCAATAATAAATATTCTCCCGGGGATCCACCCGGCGCTCGTAGCGCTCCACCAACAGACCGTTTTCCTGCCTCGTCAGCATCACCCCTTTGATCTGATTCTGTGGTAACGACGGCACATTCACATTCAAACAGACCCCGGCCGGCAGATGCAACTTCGGCAGCTCCCCGGCCAGGCGGGCGGCAAAGGCCGCGGCCACCCGGAAATCCGCCTCCCGAAAGGTGCTCAGGGAGATGGCCATGGCCCGGATTCCCATGATGGTGGCTTCCGTGGCCGCGGACACCGTGCCCGAATAGAGGACGTTGATCCCCACATTGGCGCCATGGTTAATCCCCGAGACCACTAGATCGGGACGCTGGGGCAAAATTTCCGCCACTGCAATCTTGACACAATCCGCCGGCGTGCCGGAGACGGCCCACCCGAAAAACGAGCCGTTCTTGGTGACCTTCTTCACCCGCAGGGGGTTGAGCAGACTGATGGCATGCCCCACTGCCGACTGCTCGCTCTCCGGCGCCACCACCGCCACCTCATGCTCTGCCGCCAGAGCCTGATACAGGGCCAATAACCCCGGGGCATGAATGCCATCATCATTGGTTACAAGGATATACAAAGAATTCCTCCTATATAGTGTCCATCCGGAAACGATTTCCATTGGGACCGTAGGGGCGAGCCGGCGGCTCGCCCCTACATCTCTGCTATTGGCGTTCGGATGCCACCTTATAAGCCTTATGGCCCATATATGACTTTCCGGATGAGAACTATCTAGCCATAAGGGTTTTAAAAACCGGTCATGAATTGTCATTATATACCACAATGCCAATCCCGGGGGAACTCTCCTGAAAGTCCCACTGCCCCAGATCATGGGACAGAAGAACGAAGCCGCCCGTGATCCATCAACTTTCCCCGGAACGTTGGTAATCCAAGAAGATTGCCTAAAAATGTTAATAATTTTAAACATTGCGGACAAATTTTTGATTCTTTATAAGTTATTGTTTTTATT
>CALGOE010000068.1 GCA_937958145.1 uncultured Desulfobacca sp. | reverse complement strand
CTCCCCCGGGAGGGCGACAGCATCACCTTTGACGGCCTCAGGTTTGAAGTGGTCCACATGAAAGGCACCCGCATCCTGGAACTGCTCATTGCCCTGGAAGATCGATGATTTTTGTCGCTTATGTCCTCCTCTTCCTGATCTTTTTGATCTTGGAGGGTTTTTTCACCTGTTCCGAGATTGCCCTGGTCTCGGCCGACCACCGGGAGCTGCAGCATCTGGCTGACAACGGCGACCGGCGGGCCCACTGGGCCGCCAGGTTACTCCTTTTTCCCGAAAAATTGTTCGCCACCACCCTGTTGGGCTCCAACCTGGCCGAAACGGTGAACACCGTCCTCATCTCCGCCCTCCTGATCGATCTCTACGGCCCCAAGGGGGAAGCGGCGGCCATGGTCCTGCTCCCCCCCATCATCATCCTCTTTGCCGAGATTTTGCCCAAATCCATCGGCCGGCTGCGCCCCACCCGCACCGCCCGCCGGGTCAGCTTCGTCGTCTGGCTGGCCTCCTGGATCCTGGCCCCCGTTACCTGGATCTTTGCCTTGCTCAGCCGCCTGGCCCTCCGTTTAACCGGTTCCCGGGGAACCAGCCTGGTCCCCTTCGTCACCCGGGAGGAGCTCCAACTGGTGGTCAGGGCCGGCGGGGCCGAAGTGGACCTGGAAACGGAAGAACGCATGATCATCCAGCGCATCTTGCATTTCAGCCAAACCCTGGTCCGGGATGCCATGATCCCCCTCATCGAAGTCGTGGCCGTGCCCGAAACCTACCTGGTTTCCCAGGCCCTGGACGAATTTCGCCGCAGCCGCTTCTCCCGCTTGCCGGTCTACCGCCGGCGCATCGATAACATTATCGGCGTCCTGCACAGCTTCGATCTGCTGGGCGAACCGCAGGTCAGCCAAAGCATTGAAAAATTCATCCACCCGGTCCGCTACATCCCGGAAACCAAACGGGCCGACCATCTCCTCCTGGAAATGCAGCAGCAGGGCATTCACCTGGCCGTCGTCGTCGACGAATACGGCGGCGCCGTGGGCATTGTTACCCTGGAAGACCTGCTGGAAGAGGTGGTGGGCGAAATCTCCGACGAATTCGACCGGGAAGTCAATCAATATAAACAACTCCGGGAAGGCGTCTATCTGGTCAACGCCCGTATGGAGATCGAGGCCCTGAACGAAATTCTCCACCTGAATCTGCCCACGGGCAGCTATACCACCCTGGGTGGTTTCCTTATCAAACAGGTAGGCGATATTCCCCGGGTCGGCGAACACATCCGTTTTCGGAACCTGCTCTTCATCATCCGCCACGCCGACCTGCGAGCCATAAAAGAGGTGGAAGTCCATGTCGACCACACCGGCAGCGACGACTGACCGACTCCTGTATTTTGACTGTTTCTCCGGCCTGAGCGGCGATATGACCCTGGGCGCCCTCCTGGACCTTGGTCTTGACCCGGAGAGCCTCTGGCAGGGTTTGGCCCAGCTCAACCTCACCGGCTACCAAGCCACCGCCGTGCCGGTCAAAAAACATGCCCTCAGGGGCCTGAAAGTGCAGTTTACCCTCACGGCGCCTCAACCCCCCCGCACCTACCGGGATATCGTCCGGCTCCTGGATCAGGCTGCCCTGCCGCCCCGGGTGCAGGAGTTGAGCCGCACCATGTTCCGCCTGCTGGCCGAGGCCGAGGCCCAGGTCCACGGTGTCCCCCTAGACGAGGTGCATTTCCACGAAGTCGGGGCCGTGGACTCCATCCTGGACCTGGTGGGTACGGCCTGGGGCTGCCACCTGTTGGGCATCACCCAGGTTTATGCCTCACCCCTGCCCCTGGGCCGGGGTACCATTGCCACGGCCCACGGCCTCCTCCCCAACCCGGCCCCGGCCACCGCCCTGCTCCTGGCCGGAGCGCCTGTCTATGGCACCGATATTCCCGTGGAGCTGGTCACCCCCACCGGCGCCGCCATCCTGCGCGGCCTGGCGGCCCAATTCTCCCCCCTGCCCCCCTGTACTGTGGAAACGGTGGGGTATGGAGCGGGCGATCTGGACCTCCCCGCCCAACCCAACCTCCTGCGCCTGGTCCTGGCGCGCCCTGCCCGGCCCCTGGGCCGCACCGAACGCGTCCTGGTCCTGGAAACACACCTGGACGACATGCTGCCCGAATGGTACGAACACCTCATGGCTGCCCTCTTCCAGGCCGGCGCCCTGGACGTCGCCTTACAACCTCTCCAGATGAAAAAAAACCGACCTGGGGTGGGCTTGACCATCGTAGCGCCGGTATATTGCCGGGAAGCCGTTTTAGAGACCCTGTTTCTGGAATCCACCACCCTGGGCGTGCGTTTGCAAGAAATGGACCGGGTGGCCGTCAACCGTTGGCAGGAGACCATCGCCACTCCCTACGGCCCCCTCCAGGTCAAAGTCGCCGACATCCGCGGCCGCCGGCGCCTCCTCCCCGAATACGAGGCCTGCCGGGCCCTGGCCCGGGAGCATAACCTGCCTCTGCTGGAAGTTTACCGGCTGGTGCGGGAGACCACAGGCGAGGAGCCGTAAGCCGAAAAGATGCCGGCGGCCCGGATCATTGAGCCTAGCTCAGGGGCATGGTTCTCATCAGATGACCTGACCCATGGCGTTGGCCACAACTAACCACCGATCAGAGACGAAGAATCATTGACAACGGTATCATTGACCCCTCCCCTGCCGCCTGCCATCCGTTTTGACGCCCCCCTGGTGCCCGCCCGCTTCCGCCGCCGGGAAAAAAGGTTCCTGGCCGAAGTGGACCTGCCCGACGGCCGCCGCACCTGGGTGCACGTGCCCAACTCCGGGGCCTTGACCGGTTGCCTGTTTCCCGGCATGGACATTGTCCTCACCGCCGATGGCCGGCCGGGGCGCAAGACCGCCTACACCTGGCGCTTCTGCCGGGTGAACGGTGGTTGGGTGTCGGTGGATACCACCGCGCCCAACCGGCTCATCGCTGCAGCCCTCCGTGGTCCGGGTTTACCGGGTCTGGCGCCGCCTCTGCGGGTGCGCCCGGAAGTATCGCTGCCCCACGGCGGCCGCCTGGATTTTGTCGTGGAGAAAGCCGGGCAGCTCCACTTCATCGAAGTGAAAAGCATCACCTGGGTGGAGGGCGGCATCGCCCTCTTTCCCGACGGCGTGACCAGCCGGGGCCGCCGCCACCTCCAGGAGCTCGCCGCCCTGGTCCAACAGGGACACCGCGCCTGGAATATTTTTGTGGTGCAGCGTCAGGACGCCCGGCTCATGGCCCCGGCCGGCCAGGTTGACCCGGCCTACGCCCAGGAGCTGGTTCAGGCCGCCCAGGCCGGTGTACAACTTCTGGCCTTGACCACCGTCATCGAGCCCCCCCAAATCTCTCTCGCCGGCACAATCCCCGTTGCCTTAAACTCAGCCGGGAGTCATAATAAAAGTCGCTAAATCAGACGACAGGTAGCGGCTTGCCCATACATTATACCCTTTAGCTGGTCTTCATCCGGAAAGTCCTTAAATCCCTCGCCCCGCTTGCGGGGAGAGGGTTTGGATGAGGGGTATTAAATTAATATTATCAACATGATAAATCTATCCCGCGTTCATGCTCGAGGCATAATGAAAAACGTCGGGAGAGATTCCGGATGGACATTAGTGTGCACTTTTATCAGCCCCCGGCCCCTACCGGAAAGGTACAAATCATGACCATCTCTCAGCTCTCCGTGCCCGGTTTCCGGGCCGCGGCGGTGGAAGCCGCCATCAAAAAACCCGGCCGGCTTGATCTGGGCCTCATTGTGGCCGATACTCCGGCCACCGCCGCCGGGGTCTTTACCACCAATAAAGTCAAAGCCGCGCCGGTCATCCTCTGCCAACGCCGGCTGCGCCGGGGTCAGGCCCAGGCCATCTTGGTCAACAGCGGCAATGCCAACGCCTGTACCGGCGACGCCGGTCTGGCCGCGGCCGACGCCTGTAGCGCCCACGTCGCCGCACAATTGGGCATCGCCGCCGGCCTGGTCCTTCCGGCCTCCACCGGCGTCATCGGCCAACCTCTGCCCGTGGACCGGCTCCGGGCGGCCATCCCCGCTTTGGTAGACCGGCTCCGTCCGGAAGGCCTCTCGGACGTGGCCGCAGCCATCATGACCACCGATACGTTTCCCAAAATGGCTGCCGTCACCCAAGAAATTGACGGGAGGCCCATCACCGTGGCCGGGATCGCCAAAGGGGCGGGCATGATCCACCCCAACCTGGCCACCATGCTGGTTTTCCTCCTGACCGATGCGGCCATCACGGCGCCGGCCCTGAAAGCAGCCCTGCAACAGGGGTTGGCGGCCAGTTTCAATCGCATTACCGTGGACGGCGACACCAGCACCAATGACTGCGTCCTGGTGTTGGCCAGCGCCGCGGCCGGGTTGCCGCCCATCACCGATATGACTTCTCCGGCCGGCCAGGCCTTTGCCGGCCTGCTCAAGACCGTCATGGCCGACCTGGCGACCCAGATCGTGCGGGATGGGGAGGGAGCCGCGCACCTGTTTAAGGTGCTGATCACCGGTGCCGCCACTCCCCAGGAAGCCCTGCGCGCGGCCCGGACCGTGGCCCTTTCGCCTCTGGTGAAAACCGCCGTGGCCGGCAACGACGCCAATTGGGGCCGGATCATGGCCGCCTTGGGCCGGGCCGGCATCAGGCTGGATCCCCGGAAGGTGGACATCTCCTTCGGACCCCACCAGGTCGTTCAGGGAGGCCTGGGGCTCGGTCCGGCGGCGGAACAGGCCGCCCAGGCCCTTATGGCCACCGGCAACTTCGATCTCCATATCAACCTGAATCTGGGCAACGGCACCGACTATTACCTGACCTGCGATCTTACCGCCGAATACGTCCACATCAATGCCGATTATCGGAGTTGATTGACTGCCGCCCGATCGTTGCCGCGGTTGGTTTAATTTTCTGGAATAACTCACCGATATGCCATATACTAAAAAAGGAGCAGGAGGGAGGCTGGTTATCCCTCCCCTTCGGCCCATGGCGTCAACCTTTAATCTCAGGCATCGTATGCATAGCCTTCGCCTCCTTTCCTTGTGGTGTCTCTGCCTGGCCCTTGGCCTAGGCTGCCCGGCCGCCTGGGCCCAGGATAATCTGCCGGCCATTGTCAAACGGATTTCCCCGGCAGTGGTGGTGGTGGAGACCCAACGCGGCAACAAAAAAGGCCTGGGCACCGGTTTTTTCATCAACTCCCAGGGCCATATCGTCACCAATATGCACGTCGTTTACGGGGCCGAGCGGGCCATGGTGAAAACCCAGGAAGGCCGCCGTTATCCGGTGAAACGGGTGGTGGCCGAGGATAAAGAAGCCGACCTGGTCCTGATCAGCGCCGATATCCCCCCCCGGGAGATCGTTCCCCTGGAAATCTCGGGCCGCCTCCCTGAAGTGGGGGAGAAAATCTATGCCATCGGCCACCCCATGGGGCTGGAAAAAACCGTCTCCGAAGGCATCGTCTCGGCCATCCGCAAACTCCCCAAGCTGGGCGACATCATTCAAATAACCGCCCCCATCTCGCCGGGCTCCAGCGGCGGGCCGGTCTTCAACGGCGCCGGCCAGGTCATTGGCGTGGCCCGGGCCACCTTTCGCACCGGCCAAAACCTGAACTTTGCCGTGCCCGGCCGCAAAGTCCTGGAGATGAAAAGCGGAACCGGCTCCAGTTTCAGCCAGTTCTCCCAGGAAATGCCCGGCGACGCCCTGGAAAAATTCCAACTGGGCCGGGTCTTGCACGCCAAAAAAGACTATGCCAAAGCGGTCCAGGCCTTCCAGGAGGCCATCAAAGCCAAACCTGATTTTGCCGAGGCTTATCACGGCGCCGGCATGTCATACGGCGCCATGCGGAAGACCGACCAAGCCATCGATCATTTCCAACAGGCCGTGCGCTTAAAACCCGAGGTGCCGTTATTTCACTACCACCTGGCCTTGGCCTATTTTGTTTCCGGCAATAAAAACAAAGCCCTGGAGGAATACCGGCTGCTCGCCAGACTGGACCCGGCTCTGGCCGCCAAACTGAAAGGGATACTGGACACCGGCCCGGCTGCCCGACCGCCGCAACTGTCACCCAATGGAGGTTAAGATCAGCCATGCCCTCAGATGACATTAAGCTCTATGCCCTCAGTACCTGCGGCCACTGCCGGGATTGCAAGGCCCTCCTGGCCGAGCTGGGCTGTAATTACACCTGTATCGATGTCGATCAACTGGAGCCGGCGGCCCGTAAGGCCATGTTGGCCGAAATCCAAAAGGTCAATCCCCGGATCTCGTTTCCCACCCTCATTGTGGGCGACAAGGTCATCGTCGGGTTCAAAAAAGAGGAAATCCAGGAGATCTTAGGTGCCCATGACCGCAGCTGAGCTTTACGCCACCCTGAAAAAAACCCAGGAGCCCAAAGGTTACTATTTTAACCCAAACCGCGACCTGGTCATGGCCCTCCTGACCGGCCTCCTGGAAAATAAAGAGCGCTATGGCTATATGGGTTGCCCCTGCCGCCTGCTGTGGGGCGATCGGGAGTGGGACCGGGACATCATCTGCCCCTGCCTCTATCGGGAACCGGACGTCAAGGAATTCGGCAGTTGCTATTGCGGGCTGTATGTCAGCCGGGAACGGCTGGAGGGGAAGATACCCTCCGTGCCGGTGCCGGAACGGCGCCCGGTCGACAAGATCCTGGGGCCGGATCTGCCCTAAGTGGGACCGAAGGAACTGATTATCCCGACCGGCAAATCACCTGCTTGCACCTGGCAGAGACCGCCAGACCGGGAGCAGCCGCGTTATTGCTCTTCCAGAATCAACTCGATGGCTTCAATCCCCCTCCCGCCGGTAACGCCGGCCAAAGTGCCGCATTGGGGACATGCCGTTACCGGCATGGGATCGTGGCCATCAACGTCATTTTGACATGGCCCCTGAAAGCCGCACATGGGGCAGGAAATGGAGCCAGGCACCACGGTCAGATCGAGGCGGGAACCGGCCAGCGGTGTCTCTCGCACCAGGACTTCGTAGGCCTGCCGGAAAGAGTCCGGGGAGTGAATGTCCAGTGCGCCGATGGCCAGCCTGACCTCTTTGACCTGCCGCCCCTGGAAATCCGCCCCTTCCTCCATATTCTTCAGGATCGTCTCGATCAGCCGCTGCATTAATGAATATTCATGCATACCATGGTTCTCCTGCGGCAATGGTCACCGTCAGTCATAGGCCCAGCCATGCCCGGCCGCTGACGAGAGGAAAAAAATCAAAGAATCAACCGCCCCTTGCCCCAACGGCTGCCTCCCCTCCCGGCACGTACTGATGCCACGCAGGCTCGATGTGGGCAACCGGCGCCAAGGGATGATCAACAACAACAATAACAGTATTGCGAAAATCATACCTTTCTTGTCATTATATTTTATCGTTGCTTTTCAGCAAGATATTTTCCGCCGCCCCCGGCCGGAGGGAAAAATCGCCCCGCCCAGGTGGGAAATTTACCCCGAAGCGGGCCGTAAGGCCTGCTGATGCCCAGGATTGCCCGGCTTCCCCACCGGCTTGACGAACTCTCCCGGCGGGCTTACTTTGGAGTTAATATCAAATATTAGGTAACGGCCGGCCAACGACCATAACCAAAAACCAGATACTCAAATCAGTGGCAAAAAATCATCCTTATTCTCCGGGCACCCTTGCCCCCACCATGCTCAGCCCCGAGCTGACCGCGGTCACCGCCAGGAAAAAAGTCCGGATCTCCGGGGTGGTGCAGGGAGTGGGCTTCCGCCCCTTTGTCTATCGCCTGGCGCAGCAACACCGCCTCGGCGGCCACGTCCGGAATACGGCCGGCGCCGTTGAGCTGGAGATTGAAGGGCTTGCCCCCGATCTGGAGGCTTTTCTCGCCGACCTGACCACCACGGCTCCGTCTCTGGCCGTTGTGCAGGAAATAACCGTAGCCGCGATACCGCCCCAGGGGGAGCGCACCTTTGTCATTCTCGACAGTGCCGCCAGCGGCCCCACGGCCGCGGTCATACCGGCGGACGTGGCCCTCTGCCCCGACTGCGCCGCGGAAATCACCAACCCCCAGGATCGGCGCTATCAGTATCCCTTTACCAACTGCACGAATTGCGGCCCCCGGTTCACCATCATCAAAAACCTGCCCTATGACCGCAGGCAGACCACCATGGCGGTTTTCCCCATGTGTGAGAATTGCCGGCGGGAATACGGCGATCCCCTGGATCGGCGCTTCCATGCCGAACCCACCGCCTGTCCGGTCTGTGGCCCCCACCTCTGGTTGGAGTATGCGGGCCAACATTATTCAGCAGACGCCATGGCCCAGACCGGCACCCTGCTCCGAGCCGGCAAAATCATCGCCATCAAAGGCCTGGGCGGCTTCCATCTGGCCTGCGACGCCAGCAACGAAGCTGCCGTCAACCTCCTCCGCCAGCGCAAGGGCCGGCGGCAGAAGCCTTTTGCCGTTATGGTGCGGGATCTGATGGTGGCGGCCGAGATCGCCCTCTTAACCGACGAAGACCGGGAGTTGTTAACCTCGCCGGCCAGCCCCATTGTCCTGGTGCGGCGGCGGCCCAATGCCAACCTGGCCCCTGGTCTGGCCCCCGGCAATAATTACCTGGGGCTCATGTTGCCGTATACCCCGCTGCACCTGCTCCTTTTCCAGCACTCGCCGCCGGTGCTGGTCATGACCAGCGGCAATCGCAGCGAAGAACCTTTGGCCTTTGCCAATGATCAGGCCCGGCGGACCTTGGCCGACCTGGCGGATGCTTTTTTACTGCATAACCGGGATATCCATGTTCCCTGCGATGATTCGGTGCTCCGCCCCGTTCCCGGCCAACCCCCCATCGTCCTGCGGCGGGCCCGGGGCTTTGTACCCGGTGCCATCAGTCTCCCCCTCCCCTGTCAGGCACCCATCCTGGGCGTCGGCGCCCAGGATAAGAACACCTTCTGCCTGGCCTGGGACCGGACCGCCGTCCTTAGCCAACACATCGGCGATCTGGACAATATCGAGACCTTGGATTATTATCGTCTGGCCATCGATCATCTGGCCGAGCTCTGCCAACGTCGGCCCCGCCTCGTGGCCCACGATCTCCATCCGGATTATCTGAGCACCAGATATGCCCAAGGGCTTGAGCACGTCCGGCGCCTGGGCGTGCAGCATCATCACGCCCATATTGCCGCCTGCCTGGCGGAAAACGGCCGCCAGGGCCCCTGCCTGGGACTGGCCTTTGACGGCACCGGCTACGGTCCGGACGGCACCGTGTGGGGCGGCGAACTGCTCCTGGCGGGTCTTGACACGTATCAGCGCCTGGGACACCTGGCGCCGGTGGTCCTGCCGGGCGGCGACGCCGCCATCCGCCAGCCCGCCCGCATGGCCTATGCCTATCTCCAGGCCGCTTATGGCGACCTCGCTCCGGCCAAGGCCGCAGCCCTGCAACTAAATTTCCCGCCCCTGGACGAGCAGATTCTGCAACGCCAGGTGACCACGGGTTGGCAGTCACCCCTGACCACCAGCACCGGCCGCCTCTTTGATGCCCTGGCCGCCGCCCTAGCTATCTGTCGCCAGCGCACCTATGAAGGCCAACCGGCCCTGGAACTGGAAATGGCTGCCGAATCGGGCGGCGACGGCTGGTACCAAGTAGACATCCGGTTGGACCAGGACCGTCTGATCCTGGATAGTATCAGCCTTTTCCGGCAGGCCATAGAAGATTACCTGCACGGCAGTCCCCCAGGCCAAGTGGCCGCCCGGTTCCACGAATCACTGGCCCGGGCCGCCACCAAACTCTTTTGCCTGGCCCGGGAACACACCGGCCTCAACCTCGTGGCCCTGTCCGGCGGCGTCTGGCAGAATGCCCTGCTCTTTTCCCGCTGTCAGGCCCTCTTACGCGCCCATAGTTTTGAAGTCCTCCACCACCGGTTGCTGCCCCCCAATGATGGTGGCATCGCTTTGGGCCAGGTTGCGGTGGCCGCGGCAATAGTGGCGATGGAGCAATCAAAGAAAAACAGGGAAGGATGAGCGGTTAAAAATTTTTTTCCATGGCCCTTTCCTCTCCCCTTTGTTCTTACCCCGGGGCCATCAAACCCGGCAGCAAAAAGGAAGTATCAGTTTATGTGCCTTGCCATACCCATGAAAATCATCGCCATCGACGGCATGGTAGCCACCGCCGAAGTGGACGGCGTTACCCGCCAGGCCCGGTTGGATCTCTTACCCGAAGCCCATCTGGGCGACTTTATCCTCGTGCACGCCGGCTTGGCCATCTCCCGCGTTGATGAAGAGGACGCCAATGCCACTTTAGACCTCCTCAGGAAGCTGGCCGATGAAATTCAGTGAGGAATTCCGCGATAAAACCCTGGTCCAGGAACTGGCCCGCCGCTTGCGAGAACTGGCCCCGGCGCCGGCTACCCTCATGGAGGTCTGCGGCACCCACACCATGGCGGTGGCCCGTTTCGGCCTGAAAATGCTCCTGCCCCCCGGCATCCGCCTCATCTCCGGGCCGGGCTGCCCGGTCTGCGTCACCGCCGCCCAGGACCTGGACGCCTTTCTGGCCCTGGGAGAACTGCCCGCAGTCGTCCTCACCACCTTCGGCGATATGATCCGGGTGCCCGGCAGCCGGACCTCCCTGGATCGCCTGCGGGCCGCCGGGGCCGCAGTGCAGATTGTCTATTCCCCCTTTGATGCCGTGGCACTGGCCCGCCAAAACCCCCAGCGGGAATTTGTCTTTTTCGGCGTCGGTTTTGAAACCACCATGCCGGCCACCGCCTTGGCCCTCCGTACCGCGGCGGCAGCCGGGCTCACCAACTTTTCCGTCTTTTGCGTCCATAAGACCATGCCCGCGGCCCTGCGCACCCTCTTGCGCAGCGGCGAACTGCACATCGCCGGTCTGCTCCTGCCGGGCCATGTCAGCACCATTGTCGGGGCCGAATCATATGCCTTTATCCCCCAGGAATTTCATCTGGCCTGCGCCGTCACCGGCTTTGAACCCGTGGACATCCTGCTGGGCGTGGAAGCCATCCTGCAGCAACTGCGCACCGGCCGGCCCCAGGTGGCCAATGCCTACTCCCGGGCCGTGGTCGCTCCGGCCAACCCCAGGGCCCAGGAGGTCCTCGCCGAGGTCTTTCAACCTGCCGACGCCCAGTGGCGGGGTCTCGGCCTTATACCCAACAGCGGCGTCTCCCTCCGGCCCCGCTACGCCGCTTTTGACGCCAAAGAGAAATTTGCCGCAGTGCTGGCCCAGGTGCCGCCGCCGGCAGCCACCGCCTGCCGCTGCGGCGAGGTCCTGCGGGGCGTTCTGGCGCCGCCGGACTGCCCCCGGTTCGGCCAAACCTGTACCCCCTCCCATCCCCTGGGGCCATGTATGGTTTCCAGTGAGGGCGCCTGCGCCGCGGCTTTTCGGTTTGGGTTATGAATGATGGATGAATGGCTGGCGTGAGCGGAGGGAGGCAAGGCTGTCGAAGAGAGAACCGGGCTCTGCCCCCCCGAGTCCCCTCTGGCATGAAACTTTGGCCAGGTTGCTAACGATGCTTCAGCTCGAACCTGATTTCCCTGGCCCCAGCCTCCTGCCGGGCGATCTCCTGGATGAGGTCCAGTTCTTTGGGAGTGTGAATAACCCCTGCAACCACCAGCACGCCGTCCACGGCCTCTACTTGTATGGTGGGCGCCATGATGCGGGTATCAGTGGCGATTTTGGCTTTCAAACGGTAGGCAAGGGCCCGGTCCGCCAGGTGAGTTCGGGCCGCCGGCGTTGCCAGCCGGTCCTTTTCCAGCAATTCCTTGATGAGCAGGTC
>CALGOE010000067.1 GCA_937958145.1 uncultured Desulfobacca sp. | reverse complement strand
TGAACCCAGGGGTCGCCATCTTCCCCCTTTTGAATTTTGCCACAGTTTCCTGTACAATAAAAGACCATGGTAAGCATGACAACCATGGCGGCGGGGTCGCAGGTGCGGCTGGTCCTCTGGAGCAGCGGGGTCGCGGCCTTTTGGCTCGGGGTCTGTTTGGCCCAGATCAACGGCTATCCGGTGCAGGTGCTGCCAAGTCTCCTCCTGACCCTGGGCCTGGCCGTGTTCCAGGCCCTGGTGCTCTGGCGCCTGGCCTGGGGCCGGGAAGTTCTGGGCAGTCTGGCCTTGGGGCTCCTGCCGCTCTATGTTGGCTTTTACCGCCAGAGCGGCCATTGGGTCAGCGAGGTCTGGGTTCTGGGCCTCTTGGTCAGTCTGGCCGCCGGCAACGGCCTCCTGGCCTGCCGCTGGCATGAGGAATGGTGCCGGATGAGCAGAGACCCCTCGGCACCGGCCCCCGCTGGCGCACCCCGGGCTCTGGTTGTTACCCTGATCCACATCATCCTGATTATCGGCCTGGTTTTCATCTGGTATTTCCCGGCCACCCCCTTGCCGGGGCGGGATGGGGCCTGGTTGGTGGCGGTGCTGGCCGTGGCCAACCAGGAACTGGTCAAACGTAAATACTACACGTCCCTCCGGGGCAGCCTGGTCCTGGCCTGGATGTCGGCGGCGCTCAACCTGGCCCTGACCACGTGGCTTCTTGTGGTCTGCATCTGGCGGGCCGCGGGCTGAGCAGGTCGGCTCGGCCTGTGCCGGCAGGGCAGCTTCACCCTCTATGGCAGTCACTCACGCATCGACATGGCGCCCCTGGCAGCGTCTCTGGGCCCTGGTCCTCATCAGCGTCCTGCTGCCAGGGTGCGGCCTCAGCACCACCCAGGTCCTGGTGCCCCTGGCCTATGCCGGCATCGGCACCTGCGTCGCCCTGTTGGTCTCGCCCTCCCTCACCGCCGCGCTCATCGGCTGTATCCTGGGCGGCATCATCGGCGCCGCCGTCTACAACAATTCCCTGAAGGCCGACCTCATGGAACGCCAGGATTGGCACCGGGGGTTTCCGAACGGGACCTAAACTCCAGGTTGGCTTGCCGCTTTGCACCTATCCTGCTTTTGAGGCATTTATGGCCGTAGACGCATCTTTCCCCATCCCCGGAGCCGTCAGGCTCGACGACGCCCAGCAGGCCTTGTTGCGCCTGTTGCAATCGGCCCCCACCCATCTGTCGGGAGCCCACCTGGCCGACCGCCTGGGATTGAGTCGCACCGCGGTCTGGAAGCGGATCGAACGCCTGCGGACTCTGGGCTACCAGGTGGAAGGGAGTCCCCGCTTAGGGTACCGGCTGGCTCCGGAGCAAGACCTGCTCTTACCCGAGGACGTCCTCACCGGTCTGCCCCTCCAATGGCTCCGGGGGCCGGTCCACCACTTTGTCAGCCTCCCGTCCACCAATGACGCGGCCAAAGTCCTGGCCCGGCAGGGGGCTCCCGAGGGAACCCTGGTGCTGGCGGAGACCCAGAGCGCCGGTCGCGGCCGGTTGGGGCGGACCTGGGAGTCGCCGCCGGGCACCGGCATTTACCTAACCCTGGTGCTGCGGCCCTCTCTGCCGCCGGCGGAGTTGCCCAAACTCACCCTGCTGGCCGCCGTGGCCGTGGTGGAAGCCATTCAGGCCGCCACCGGCCTGCACACCGGGATCAAATGGCCCAACGATATTCTTTGGCAGGGAAAAAAATTGGGCGGGATCCTCACCGAAATGGAAACGGAGAGCGATATCATCTTCCACGTCGTCCTGGGGGTGGGCTTAAATGTCAATACGCCGGCATTCCCGGCCCCTCTGGCCGGGATAGCCACCTCCCTGGCCAGCACCGGACAGACCTACTCCCGGCTGGCCCTGGTGCGGGCCTGGCTCTCGGCCATGGATGATCTTTATGGCAGATTTTTGCGCCAGGAATTTGCCGCTATCCTGGACCGCTGGCGGCAATTGGCAGTGACCCTGGGACAAACGGTGACGATTCGGCGGGGGGATCAGATCAAGACCGGCCTCGCCCTGGATGTGGCGCCGGATGGCGCCCTGCTCCTGGCCCGGGCGGATGGCACGGTGGAGAGGATTCTGTCGGGAGAAATTCAACAGGCCTCCCCCTCAGGATGAGCAGGAGGCCTTATGATAACGGAGCAGGTTATTTTTTCAACTCTTCTATTTCAGCTTTCAGCCGTTCCACCTCAGCTTTATATTTCTCCACTTCCGCTTCCGAGGTTGCCGTTGCCGCCGGTGCTGGAGTCTCGGATTTCTTAAAAATTTTGTCCTTTGCTTCTTCGTAGCCCAGATATACCGCCAGGGCCCCGCCCAACAGGAGCAGCAACGGGATGGAACCGGCCAACAGATTCAAAAATTGTTTCCACCAGATGCCCAGCCCGATGAGGCCCAGGGCTACCGCCGCCAAACCACCGATTAAAGCCGTCATACAATCACCTCCTTACATTTCTTCGCGCAATATTTATTGAGGCGCACCCTTTCGTTCTGCCGACAGCCACAGTGTCGTCTTGCTGGTAATAACGTCCGATAAATATCATACTTTGGAAATTTAAGCAAGCAGTGGCTGTGCCAATTTTCTCCCGTCCGGCCCTGGTGGCCGGGCTGCCCCGGCCAGCCCCCGGCCTCCGCCCGGTAAGGCCTTTTATCAACCGGCGCCGGCCGGAAACTGATCTGACACGTTGACAAATGAACGCCGGCTTTTTATAATAATGTAAAAAATTTCTTCACTTCAAGCCTTTATTCGCTAATTCCCTACAGCAATCTTAACAGCAGCAGTCATAAGGCAATGATGGAACAGGATTACTATACCATATTGGGAGTGCCCCGCAACGCCAGCCCCGAGGACCTCAAAAAGGCCTACCGGGCCCTGGCCAATAAATATCATCCCGATAAAAACAAGGGCGACAAACAGGCCGAGGAAATGTTTAAAAAAATCAGCGAGGCCTACGCCGTCCTGAGCAACCCGGAAAAACGCCAGGAGTATGATTCCCTGGGATCCTCGGCCTTCCATGGGAAGTTCTCGCAGGAAGACATCTTCCGCAATTTCAACTTCGATATGTTCCGCGACGTCGGGCTGTCAGGAGACATCTTTTCCCGGCTCTTCGGCGGCCAGACCTGGACCGCGGGCGGCTTCGGCAAAAAAGGGCGGGGCCGGATCTTCGACTTCACCTCATTCGGCGACTTCGGCATCGGCGATCAGGTGCCTCAGGGTCAGGACCTCCAGCTCGAACTGCCCCTGACTCTCCATGAAATCGCCTTCGGCGCCGAAAAAATGGTGGAATTCCGCCGTGATGGCCAACTTGAGCGGGTCTCGGTAAAGATCCCCCCGGGGCTGGGACACGGCAAGAAACTGCGGGTGCCGGGCAAAGGCAGTCCCCATCCCGGCGGCGGCCAGCCGGGGGATCTGTACATCAAGATTAAGGAAATCGCCCACCCGGTCTTCAAACGCGAGGGGCACGACCTCTATGTGGATAAGCACATCAAATTCTCCGAGGCCGTCTTGGGCACCAAAGTAACCGTGCCGACCCTGGACGGCAAAACCCTCAGCCTGAAAATTCCGCCCGGGACCTCCAGCCATACCAAAATGCGTCTCAAAGGGCACGGCCTGCCCATAGGCAACGGCAAGACCCGGGGAGACGAGTATGTCCGGATTATCGTTGATATTCCCACGTCGGTCAGCAAAAAACAAAAAGCCTTGATCGAAGAGTTGGCCAAAGAGGGGATGTAGAAGCAGGCCCATCACCAGGGGCTCGGGCCGGTCAGGCCCGCGGATATGACAACAACGCCGCCAGCATCCGAGGGAATTGCCGGTCCCTCGGCCGACGAAATCGCTCTGCTGCCCCAGGCTGCCTGTGACTGCCGCTATCTCTTGGCCAGGGGCTATCCCCGGGCAGCCACCCTGACCCTGGTGGGCAACCGCTACCAGCTCTCTCAGGCCGGGCGCCAGATCCTGCATCGGGGCGTCTTCCCCCCGGCCCTGGCCCAGGCAAGACGCCAGAAACTCGTGGCCTTGAGCCGTCTCCGGGGACAATCCCTGGCGGTGGACGGCCACAACGTCGTCATCACCCTGGAATCGGCCCTGCAGGGCCTCCCGGTGGTGGCCGCCGACGATGGCTTCATCCGGGATATCGGTCGCCTTTCCCGGGCCTACCGGCCTTCCCCCCTGACCACGGCGGTGCTCCGCTCCCTGGCCGCCTATCTGGCCGAACACGGCCTGGAGCCCATACGCGTCTATTACGACGCCCCCATGAGCCGCAGTGGCGAACTGGCGGCCCACACCCGCGCCGTCTTCTCGGCCTGCGGCCTCAACGCCGAGGTCCAGGCGGTGCCCGTGCCCGAAAAAATGCTGCTGGCCGCCAGCGGACCGGTCGCCAGCAGCGATACCCACCTCATCGACCGGTGCGCGCCGATGACCGATCCGGCCGGCGAAATTATCCGGCAACGTCCCGATATCAACCTCATTTCTCTAGGTTTTTGTGGGGAAAGAACTTGACAGCGGCTAAAAATCGGATAGACTTATAATTCTTGACAACCAGACGGAAGCCTATTTTGCCAAAAAATGGATAAAATTTTGTGTAGAGATAAGGTTCTCTCCATCTACTCCCCGTCAGGTTGATTTAACAAGGGAGGAGGCGAAAATGAATGCCGGGCGTAAGGGTCAAAGCGAATGAGCCCTTCGAGATCGCCTTAAAAAGATTTAAAAAACAGTGCGAGAAAGCTGGGATTTTATCGGAAATCAGGAAACGCGAGCATTACGAAAAACCCAGCATCAAACGGAAGAAAAAGGCATTGGCGGCCAAGAAGCGGGCTCTAAAGCGCATCCGGAAATTAGGGGCCAGATAATGTCACTTCTGGAAGACATTGACCACTGTTTCAAGACTGCTCTGAAGGATCAGGACCGGCTGAAAGTAGCAACGCTCCGTCTCCTCAAGACCGCGTTGAAAAATCGCCAGGTACAAGAGCGGCGGCCTCTGACCGAGGCCGACGTCATCGCCGTCCTTACCAGTCAGGTGAAACAGCGGCGGGACTCCATGGCGGAGTACAAACGTGTCGGCCGGAGTGATTTAGCCCAACAAGAACAGGAGGAATTACAATTCCTCCTTTCTTTTTTGCCCCAACAATTGTCAGACGACGCCCTGGAACAGGAACTGGCCCGCATTATCCAGGAACTTCAGGCCACGGGTCCCCAAGACCTGGGACGGGTGATGAAAACGGCCATGGCCCAGTTGGCCGGCCGGGTGGACGGCCGCCAGGTCCAGACCCTGGTAAAAAAGATGCTGACAGGATAGGAGCCACGGTCTCGGGGCCCAATTCTGGCGAGGACTATGGCGCTACAGACCCAGAAGGTTTTGGAATATCCCCAGGTCCTGCGGATTCTCGAAGGGTTTGCCGGCACTCCCTTGGGCCGCCAGTGGCTGGCTGCCCTCCAGCCCCGGTGGACCTACGACGAGGTCCAGGCCCTGACGGCCGAAGTGGTTGAAGCCACAGACTTTCTCATCGTGGAAGGTCCCTGTCAATTCACCGGCTGCCCTGAACTCAGCGGCATCCTGGCCCGGGTCACCGTCCCCGGCAGTATCCTGGCTCCCGAAGACTTCAACCAGATCCTGGCCGCGCTGCGGTTGATGCAGCGGGTGCGGCGCTATTTCCTGGCGGCCCAAAACCGCTATCCCCGTATCGTTCGCTACGGCCGGGAGATGCGGGACCTCAGCCCCCTCCAGACCGCCATCCAGTCCGCCATCAGCCCCCACGGTCATATCCTGGACCAGGCCAGTCCGGCCCTGGCCCAGATACGGCAAGAGATCCAGACCACGCGGCAACAGATCAGCCAGAAACTTCATGCCCTCTTTCAACAGCCGGCCATCCGGGATATTCTCCAGGATCAGATCATCGCCCAACGCAACGGCCGCTACGTTATTCCCATCAAGGCCGATTACAAAGGCCGACTGCAAGGTATCATCCATGACCAGTCCCAGAGTAAGGCCACCCTCTTCATCGAACCCTTCGAGATCGTCGCCTGGAACAATTCCCTGAACCTCTTGCTCGGCGAAGAAAAGCGCGAGGAAGAGCGTCTCTTGCTGCACCTGACCAATATTGTGCGGGCCCACCTCGACGCCCTGGAGGCCAACCTGCGCCTGGTGGGCGAGGCCGACGCCCTGCAGGCCAAGGTCTTGTTCGCCCTGGAATATAAGGCCAGGACGCCGGTCTTGACGACCAGCGGTCGCGTCCGCCTCCAAGAAGCCCGCCACCCCCTGCTGCTGCACCGGGATAAAACAGAACCCGGGTTTCAGCCCACCATCCCAGTGGATCTGGCCCTGACCCCCCAGTCCCGTTTTCTGGTGCTCTCCGGGGCCAACACGGGCGGCAAGACC
>CALGOE010000066.1 GCA_937958145.1 uncultured Desulfobacca sp. | reverse complement strand
ACAACCTACGCCGCCACCTTCCTGGGGGCCTATCCCCTCTTGCTTTTCGGCTCCGAAGCCCAAAAAAGTAAATACCTGCCCATACTGGTCCGAGGCGAACAACTCGCCGCCTTTGCCCTCACGGAGTCCCAGGCAGGCAGCGATGCCGGCGCCATTCAAACCACCGCGGTGCGGGACGGTGATTTTTATGTCCTCAACGGCACCAAACAATGGATCACCAATGCCGGCGAGGCGGGCATCTATACGATTATCGCCCTCACCGACCGGGCCAAAGGAGCCCGGGGCGCCAGCGCCTTCGTGGTGCAGGCGGATGATCCCGGCATCTCGTTCGGCAAAAAGGAACAAAAAATGGGTATCCGGGCCTCGGCTACCCGGGAGATCTTTTTCCAGAATTGCCGCATCCCGGCGGACCGTCTCATCGGCAAAGAAGGAATGGGGTTTATTATCGCCCTGAAAACCTTGGATTATGCCCGTCCCGGGATCGGCGCCCTGGCTCTGGGCCTGGCCCAAGGGGCCCTGGATGAGGCCGTGATCTTTGCCCGGCAGCGGCAGCAGTTCGGCCACGCCATCATCGCCTTTCAGGCCGTACAGCATATCCTGGCCGATATGGCCATCCAGATCGAGGCGGCCCGCGCCCTGATTTACTCCGTCGCCCGCTTCATTGACCAGAGTCCCAAGGATTTCGCCAAAGAAGCGGCCATGGCCAAGGTCTTTGCCACCGATGTGGCCATGCGGGTCACCACCGATGCTGTCCAGATACTGGGCGGGCATGGCTATATGCGGGAATACCCCGTGGAAAAAATGATGCGGGACGCCAAGATCTTTCAGATATTCGAAGGTACCAACCAGATCTTGCGCAACATCGTCGGTCAAGCCCTCAATAAGGAATACAGCAAGAAGCGGGCCTGAGGTCAGCCCCCCTGGCGGCCCCATTCTCAAGTCTCGTATCAAGAAGGATTTTTTTGGAAAGCCTCGCCTTTCCAGAACCCGGTAGCATGAAAATTATCGTCTGTCTGAAACAGGTACCCGAAAGTCAAAGCGTCCGGTTGGACCCGGTCACCCATAATCTCCAGCGGGAAGGGGTCAAGAGTATCATCAACCCTTTTGACCTGTATGCCCTGGAGGAGGGGCTGCGGGTTCGGGAGCAGCACGGCGGTGAGGTGGTGGTTTTATCAATGGGGCCGCCGCAGGCCGAAAGCGCGCTCCGGGAAGCGCTGACTTACGGCGCCGACCGGGCCATCCTGCTCTCAGACCGCGCCTTTGCCGGGGCCGATACCTGGGCCACGGCTTTTACCCTGGCGGCCGCGGTGCGCCGTCTTGAGGGTGCTGATCTGATTTTTTGCGGCAAGCAGGCCATAGACGGCGATACGGCCCAGGTCGGCCCGGAGTTGGCCGCCTTTCTGGATATCCCCCATGTTGCCTGGGCCCGCAAGTTGATCTTCCCTGAGTCTGGTCGGCTGCAGGTGGAACGCTTGCTGGACCATGGCTACGATCTGGTGGAGGTGCAGCTGCCAGCCCTGGTCACCGTGGTAAAAGAAATCAACACCCCCCGACTGCCGTCTTTCAAGGCCAAGCTGCGGGCCAAAACCGCTGCAATCCCCATCTGGGGGCTGGCCGAGCTCGGCCTGGCCGCAGAGCAGGTGGGGTTCCAGGGTTCCTTTACCCGGGTGGTCAAGGTTTTCCCACCGCCGGCCCGGGGACAGAGAGAATTATTGGAGGGCAGCCCGGAAGAAATGGCCGCCGCCCTGTGGCTGCGGCTGCGCCAATGGCGGGGCCAATGACTGAGGGGCTTTGCCTCGCACCTTGGGTTCGATCCCAGGCAAGATGGATCGGGTCCTGAAGACATTTTTCATCCCGGCCCCGGCCAGAGCCGTTGGCTGGCGCTGCATTAAAAACACCGAACCTTCATGACCATACGAATTGCAGAAGATAAATGCACCGGTTGCGGGGAATGTCTGGCGGTCTGCCCCTTTGAAGCCCTCAGCCTGGTCAACGACAAGGTCGTGGTCAACGAGGCGTGCACCTTGTGCGGGGCCTGTGTCGACGTGTGCGAATTCGGCGCCCTCAGTATGCCTCCCGAAGAGGCCGGCCGACAGCCGGTTCCCCGACCTGTCGACGGCATCTGGATTTTCGCCGAACAACGCCGGGGCCGGCTGGCACCGGTGGCTCTGGAACTCCTGGGCGAGGGGCGCCGCCTGGCCGAGGAGCTGCAGGCAACCGTGGCAGCCGTGCTGTTTGGCCACCATGTCCGCGGCCTGGCCGACGAACTTATCGCTGGCGGTGCGGATAAAGTTTATGTGGTGGACCATCCGACCCTGGCAGAATTTCTGGAAGAACCCTACGCCGCCGCCTTGACGGCCCTGGCGCGGCGCTATCAGCCCGAAATTATTCTGGCCGGGGCTACCTACATCGGTCGCGCCTTTATTCCCCGGGTGGCGGCAGTCTTGGATACCGGCCTGACTGCAGATTGCACCGCTTTTAGCATCGACCCGGACCATAAACTCCTGCTCCAGACCCGTCCGGCGTTTGGCGGCAACATCATGGCCACCATCCTCACTCCCAGCTCATATCCCCAGATGGCCACGGTCCGCCCCCGGGTCATGAAGCCTTTGACCACCGATCATGACCGCCAGGGGGAGATTATTCCCGTGTCCCTGCCTGAACTGGACCAACCCTGGCGCTGCCGGTTTATCCAAACCATTTCGGAGATATCGGAAACCATCCCCTTAGGCGAGGCCGAGGTGATCGTTGCCGGTGGCCGCGGTCTGCAGGACGCCAAAAATTTCCGTCTCCTGGAAGAGTTGGCCGAACTCCTGGGGGGGGCTGTGGGTGCGACCCGGGCCGCCGTTGATGCGGGCTGGATTTCCTATCAGCACCAGATCGGCCAGACGGGGAAAACAGTAGCCCCCAAGCTCTACATTGCTTGCGGCATCTCGGGAGCGGCCCAACACATCGTCGGCATGCAATCATCCGATCTCATTGTCGCCATAAATCGCGATCCCCAGGCCCCCATTTTTCAGATTGCCGATGTTGGCCTGGTGGGTGATGTCTTTGAGATTCTGCCGGCTTTGATTCAGCACATCAAGGCCAACCGTTAAGGAGAAGGTGTGGCTGACAACGAACGCGTGGTATTGGTAACAGGTGCCTCCCGGGGCATCGGCCGGGCTTGTGTGGCGGCTCTGGCAGGGCCGCAAACCAAGATTTATGTCAACGATGTGGCCAACCTTGATCAGGCCGCACAAACCTGTGAATTGGCCACAGCCAAAGGTGCCGACGCCGAGGTGCTGCCTTTTGACGTAGCCGTTCCCTCCGCGGTGAACGCCGCGGTGGAAGCCGTTATCAAAAGCAGCGGCCGCCTGGATGTCCTGGTCAACAACGCCGGCATCGCCCGAGACAACCTGATCGCCCGCCTGAAAGACGAGGATTGGGATCAGGTGCTGGCCGTAAATCTCAAGGGCGCCTTTAATTGCCTCAAGGCCGCCTGCCGCCCGATGATGAAACAGCGCAGCGGCCGCATTATCAATATTTCTTCGGTAGTGGCCTATATGGGGAATCCCGGCCAATCCAATTATGCCGCGGCCAAAGCCGGGTTGGTAGGCCTCACCAAAGCCGCGGCCCGGGAATTGGCTTCCCGTCAGATCACCGTCAATGCCGTGGCCCCCGGTTTCATTGAGACAGAAATGACCGCCAACCTGCCGGAAAAAGTCAGGGCCGAGATGCTGGCCCAAATCCCTCTGGCCCGGTTCGGCACCCCCGAAGATGTGGCCGCGGTGGTGGCCTTTTTGGCCTCGCCGGCAGCCGCCTATATCACCGGCGAAGTCATTCATATTAACGGCGGCCTTATTATGGCCTGAGCCCAGGCTGGACTTTTTCAGCCTGCGGCTCCAGCCTGCTCTTCATATGTGCAGTTA
>CALGOE010000065.1 GCA_937958145.1 uncultured Desulfobacca sp. | reverse complement strand
ACTAGGGGCGAGCCGCCGGCTCGCCCCCACCGGCTGGAAACCCGGTGCCACCAGGGCCACAGCGCTCATGGAAATCGTTTCCGGATGGATCCGGGGTATCTTAACAAAAACACCTTGGGCTTGCTAGGCTCGCGTTAGTATGCCGTTTCCTCCCTTGACAACTGTCTTCCCAGGCTTATTTTTATAATCTGCAACATCAGTCCAACAGCCGCCTTTGCCGCCGAACCCCATTCTAGATTTTCAGAGAGAATGATCATATGCTTGCAACAAATGACGCCATGACCCCCGAGGTCTGGGCCGACCAGATTTTTGAGATGAGCGGCGTCAGGTTTGAACCCGAAGCCGCCGCAGCACTCTGGCCCCGCATCCTCCAGCACAAATGGCTCATGTCCGAAAAGCTGGGCCGGGATGTGGGCTTCCGGGTGGCCTGCATCGATTTCCTGGAAAACATGGAACTCGCTGACCGGGAATACCTGGCCTACAAACGGCAGGATACCCTCGATGAACTGGGGGCCCGCTCCATCAGCCGGGAGGTCTGGGACGGCATCGCCGATTCCCAGCCGCCCAAGCAGATCGTCCAGCGCAAGATCATCCTGCCCCTAACCCGGCCGGACCTGTCCACCAAACACGGCGTGGTGCCGCCCAAGGCCATCATCTTCTTCGGACCGCCAGGCACCGGCAAGACCCATTTTGCCAAAGCCATCGCCGGCATTCTGGCCTGGTGGTTCATCGAGATCGCCCCCAGCATGCTGCTGGTGGACGGCACCGCCAAGATGGGGGCCAACCTCCGAGCCATCATGGAGAAGGTGCGGACCCTGGACGAAGCGGTGATTTTTATTGATGAATTCGAAGAGCTGGCCGGCCGCCGCGACGAAGCCGACCGCCTGGACAAATCCGTCACCAACGAATTCCTCAAGCAGGTGCCGCTCCTGAAAAGCGAAAGCAAGAACCTGCTCCTGGTCTGCGCCACCAACTATATCCGACAGCTGGACGACGCCCTCCTGCGCCCCGGCCGCTTTGACTGCATCATCCCGGTGGGCGGCCTCAATGAAGACGAACGGGCCACCATCGTCCAGCATTACCTCAACAAAGTCAACGCCGGCGAGGTGGACCTCAACCTCCTGGTGAAGATGACCGGCCGCTTCACCCCGGCCGACCTGGAATACCTCTTCCAGCAGGTGGCCCAATACGCCTTCGAACAGGAGCTGGCCACCGGCACCGACTACAAGGTGACCACCGCCACCATCCTGGAGATCATCCCCAAGATCCGGCCCACCTTAACGGAAGAAATCATCACCGAATTTGAAAAAGACGGCCTGACCTACGCCCGCTTTTAAGCAGGCCGAACCATGGCCCGTCGTTGACAAAGGCGACCCGGGGGATGGCCGGCACAACGTTCCTCAAAGAACCCACTCCATCTCCTGGGTCACGGCGAAAACTTCCAGGGCAATGCCTTGCGCTGCCACCAATTCCTGACAATGGGCCACCATGCCGTCCACCCCGGCATCATCCCGATCCTGATTGTGATGGTAGAGACCGAAACTACGCACCCGGGCTTGGATCGCCACGGCCAAAGCGTCCAGGTAAGTTGAGTGCCCCCAGGTGCGGGTGTGCCGGTATTCCTCCGGCGTATATTCCGCATCATGGATGAAAAGGTCCGCACCCCGGGCAAACTCCACATAGGCCTCCGGCCCCAGCCCTCCCCGGTGCCGGTAGCCCAATTCGTTGTCCGTCAAAAACACAAAGCTCTTGCCATCCTCCACGAGCTTATACCCCTGGCCGCCGTTGGGATGGCTGAGGGGAATGGGCCAGACCTCCACGGGACCGACGTGATAACTCAAAACGCAGTCGTCTTCATAGGTGATGGTGGCGGCCAACGAATCAAAATTGACCGGGAAATAAGGACCGCTCATGGCCCGCGCCAGCAGTTTCTTCAGATCCCCCTGGGCCTCATTGCAGCCCCGGATACCAATGGTGGTCCGGGCATCATAAATGGGTTTGAAAAACGGAAAGCCCAGGATGTGGTCCCAATGGGAGTGGGTCAGAAACAGGGTGCAGTCAAAACGCTTTTCCCGCAGCAGCCGGTTCCCCAGCCGCCTGATGCCCGAACCGGCATCCAGAATAATGATGTCATCGTCGCAGCTCCGGATTTCCCAACAGGTGGTGTCCCCCCCGTAGCGGAGATACTCCGGACCGGATACCGGGATGGACCCCCGGGCGCCGTAACAGCGAATGATCATGGCAGCAAACACTCCCCCCGGGCCGATGCCGTCACCTTAACATTTTGACCCACGATGCAATTCTCCAGGCTCACACCTGACGCCAACTCCGCCCCCGACCAGACCACAGTATTCTTCAGGCTGACCCCGTCACCCAGTCGCACCCCCGCCCCCAGACAAACACCCCCGCCCCAATGCCCGTGGCGCCCCACCACGACCTCCGGCCCCAGAAAGGGGTCCTGGATCCGCGGGAAAAAACCCTCCAACCGGGGAATCTCCCTCCGCAGCAGACGGCCATGAATCTCCACATAATCAGCCGGCGTGCCGATATCCTGCCAAAAAAAGTCCCGGCCCACCAGGGCCGCCACTCTCTCCCCACCGGCGATGGCCTGGCGATACGTATCAATAATATTGATAAACTGCCCCGCAGGCATGCGCTGCCAAACACGGGGCGAAACCACCTGGATGCCGGTAAATGCCAACGGCCGCGGCAAAACCCCTGCCGCCGCCGGCCGCTGGCCAAAACCCCGAATCCCACCGGCCGCATCCAGCCAGACATTGTTAAACCGAGGGTAATCATGAAGCAAAAGCGTCGCCAGGGCCTCCTCCTCATGCCCGGCGCACACCCCCGCTAATTCTATATCGGTGACAATATCGCCGTTGATAACTAAAACAGGCTCGTCCCCCAAAACATCGGCCAGATTGCGCAAGCCGCCGCCGGTGCCCAAAATCATCGGCTCGTGCCGGACCAGGACTTCCAAAGATGACGGCGCCTGCGACCCCACAAACTCCCGGATGGCCTCGCCCCGGTGATGGGTATTGACCGCCACCCGTCGGCAGCCGGCCGCAGCCAACTGGGCCATCAACAGCCCCAGCAGCGGCCGGTTCAGGATGGGAAACAGGGGCTTGGGAACCTGATAGGTCAACGGCCGCAGCCGGGTCCCCAAACCCGCCGCCAAAATAACCGCGGTCTTCATCGCCGCCGGCAGCCCGCCGCCCCGCCCCGCCGGGAGGATCGAACGACCCCGTCCACCTGATCTCTCTCCTGGTCAGGAAAGGCCACGGTTCCCACCCCTCCCCCTATCTCTTGTACTGGAGTTTGCGCAGGATATCATAACGCCAGGCCCGGCCCGCCTCCTGCTCCACCCCCTTGGGCGCAAAGCCGTCGATGACCCCTAAAATCCCCCTCCCCTGCTGGGTTTCCGCCACCACCGCCTGCACCGGATTGGCCGTGGCGCAGTGGATAGTACAGACCTCCTGGCACTGTTTGATGGCATTGAGCATATTAATGGGAAAGGCCTGACGCAGCAGGATATTGAAGGTGTGGCCGGCCGCCAGTCTCCGGGCGTTCTCCGTCGCCGCCGCCATCAGTTCCTGGTCGTTCCCTTCCACCCGGATCAGGCATTCCCCCGAAGCCTCACAAAAGGCCAGGCCAAACTGCACCCCCAGGCCGGCCGTCACCATGATTTCATACAGATCTTCCACAGTCTTGATAAAGTGGGCATGCCCCAAAATGAGGTTGGCCCCCTCGGGTATCACGATGTCAACCGTTTTTAGCTCCATTCGCCCTCCTCCCTTCCTTGACCTTACCTGCAGCCTGCATCAGTGCAATTATAATCTTGTTAAATAATGTCGGACAAGCGATAATATACAGACACAGCGGTAAATTACCAGAGAGCCCCAGCCGCGCAAACCTTTGTTGCTGTAAAAATTCCGTCAATGACTGCAACCATCTTTCCACCGCCCGGCAGTCCGCCCGGCTCCTTGGTTCCTTGTCGCGCCCGCGAGGTCTACCCCTCCCGTCTGCGCCTCATCTGCTATGGCGGCGAAACCCCGGTGGAACAGGACAACCTGACCGTGGCCCAATTTCTGGACTGCAAGGACCGTCCCGGCATCAAATGGCTGCACCTCCAGGGACTCCAGGACCTGGACCTCATCCAAAACCTGGGCACCGCCCTGGGCCTGCACCCCCTGGCCCTGGAGGACATCCTGGAATGCCGGACCTCCATTAAAGTCGATGACTACCCCGGGTATCTGTTCATTGTCTGCCGTCTCGTCCATAACCCGGCCGATTTTGCCGACGAACAGATCAGCCTCTTTTTGGGGCCCGATTATCTCCTGAGCATCCAGGAAACCCATAACGACTATTTCGCCCCCATTCGAGAGCGGTTGCGCCATTGGCAGGGCCAAAGCCAGCAGCGCGGCCCCGATTACCTGGCCTATGCCCTCATCGATTACATCGTCGATACCTGGTTCCCCCTCCTGGAGGATTTCGGCGACCGCCTCGAGGAACTGGAAGACCGCCTGTTGCTGAAACCCGATGGCGCCATGATCCACGAATTGCAACAGTTGCGGCGACTGCTGCTCAAGGGCCGGCGTATCCTCTGGCCGCTGCGGGAAGTGGTCAACAACCTCTTGACCCAGGAAACCCCCCTGATCCGCGATCATACCCGGCTCTTTTTGCGCGACTGCGGCGACCACGCCTTTCAGATCATCGATCTCATGGAGAATTACCGGGATATGGCCAGCGGCCTCATCGAGGTCTATCTGTCCAGCATCAACAACCGCCTCAACGAGATCATGAAGGTCCTCACGATCATTGCCACCGTTTTCATGCCCTTGACCTTCATCGCCGGAGTCTATGGCATGAATTTCAAGACCGAGGCCTCCCCTTGGAATATGCCCGAACTCGAATGGTACCTCGGTTATCCCTTTGCCCTGGGACTGATGGCCCTGACCGTCCTGGTTATGGTCCTCTATTTCCGCAAAAAAAACTGGCTTTAAACAACAAGGATCATTGTCAATGAGAACATATCTCGCCGGTCTGACGTTCCTCCTCTTCTTGACCGTTGCGCCCGCCGCCCTGGGCCAGGAAATCCGTCTGGGCTGCTATATTCCCATGACCGGAGCCGCCGCCGCCATGGGGCAGGTGACCTGGAAGGGTATCGACCTTGCCCACCGCCTGCAGCCCCACGTCCTGGGGAAACCCGTGAAACTGATACTGGTGGATACCAAAAGCGATAAAATCGAAGCTGCCAACGCCGTCAGCCGCCTCATCGAACGGGATAAAGTGGCGGCCATTATCGGCGAAGTCATCAGCGGCAATACCCTGGCCGGCACCCCCATCGCCGAACGGGCCCGCCTGCCCAATATCACTCCCACGGCCACCAACCCCCTGGTCACCCAAAACCGGCAGTACGCCTTCCGCGCCTGTTTTGTGGATACCCTCCAGGGCAAGGTGGCGGCCCGCTTTGCCCGGGAACACCTCAAGGCCCAGACCGCCGCCTTGATCATCG
>CALGOE010000064.1 GCA_937958145.1 uncultured Desulfobacca sp. | reverse complement strand
TGCCGTTTATATATGACTTTCGTCAGCTTCAGCCATCGCTATGCTTAAGGGGGGGATTGCAGTGAGAGAGGTTGGTAATATCCGGTTCAGCCAGGATCATCTCTGGGCCCGCCTGGAAGAAGACGGCCGCGTCACCATCGGCATTTCTGACTTTCTGCAAGAAGACATGGGGGAGATTTATAACATCCACCTGCCCGAAGAGGGTGAGGAGTTGATCAAAGACGAGGCCTTCAGCGTTGTTGAAGCCCAGGGTGGCCGCCGGGAGTTGTTGGCCCCTCTCTCCGGCGAAGTCGTCGAAGTCAACTATGAATTGAACGACGTCCCAGAGTTGGCCAACGAAGACCCCTATGAAGAGGGGTGGATACTCCGTCTGGACATGACCGCGCCCGGAGAATTCAACGAACTGCTCACCGAAGAGGAATACGAGGAATATTTAAAAGAGGAAGAGGAAGACTTCGATTTCGACGAAGAGTATGAGGAAGAAGAGTATTCAGAGGAAGAAGAGGACGAGTAAATTCCATAACATTTACGACCTCTTCTGCCAATCCCGGCTTTGCTCCCCTTTCTCTCCTTCTGGACGGAGCCTGCCGTCATGATGCCGTGGTCCAGAACCATGGCCATCATACACCTCCCGCTGCCGCCGGTTGCGGTTCCTGGCCAGGCCGCAAAGGCAGCGCTGATGTGCTCTTTAACCGCAGCCCCAGGTCGCCAGGGTGCCGGCACCAGGGCCTGTTTTGGCCGGGTCCAAAACGGCAGTCGCACTTTTCACCCCATCTTGGGAAAAATTTGGCAAAAAGCGCCCCTTCCCAAAAATCATAAGGTATACTTAGGATTATGTGGTCATCTCTTTGGCAAGGACTTACCTCCGTCCGCCTGGCCCTCCTTTCCCTGCTTCTGGTCGGCCTGGGCTCCATCCTGGGCACCATCCTGCCCCAACAGCAGGCGCCGGAATTCTATCAGGAGCGCTTCGGCACCGTTGGTACCGGCCTCATCCTGCGGCTGGGTCTGGACGATATCTATCGCAGCCCCATCTTTCTCAGTTTTATTGCCCTGCTCCTTCTCAATCTGATCGCCTGCTCCTTAAAGCGGCTGCCAGAGGTCTGGCGTCAGATCACCAGCCATCCGGGTCTGGAGGCCTACAAGGCCCTGCCCCCGCGGCTGCAGCTGACCTGGAACCACCGGGAGCGGTCGCCTTACCAGTTCCTGCCCGAGGCCCTGCCCCGCCTCCTGGGCCGGCCCACCGTAGTGGAGGACCGGGACACGACCTGGTACCTTATCCGCCGGGGCCGCTGGGGCCGGTTAGGGCCATACCTTATTCACCTGAGCATCATCATTGTCATCATCGGCGCCATTATTGGCAATCTGGGGGGTTTTCAGGGCCAGATCAACCTGTTGACCGGGGAAGTTACGGATATCCTCCCCTTGACCAACCCGCCCGGAGAAAAAAAGCTGGACTTCACCCTCAGATTGGACAGATTTCAGGTCAGCTTTTATCCCAATGGCACGCCCCAGGAGTTCCGCTCGGACCTTACTTTCCTTAAGGGCGGGCAACCCGTCAAACAGGCCGTCCTGCGGGTCAATGATCCGGTGACCTTCGGCAACCTCACTTTTTACCAGTCCACCTATCAGACTATGCCCAAGGGTCCGGTGGTTTTGGAAGTAACCCACAATGAGAAATCAATAACCGTCTCGGCGCCGTTGCGGCAGCGGCTGCAGTTGCCCGATGATCAGGGCATGATCATGGTCTGGAAAGTGGAGAGCAATATTATGGGTTATGGCCCCGCCGTGCAGTTGGCCTACCGGCCGGCCGGGGGCGGCCATCCGCTCCTGTTTTGGGTCCTGGCCGACACCAGCCGGGGGCAGCCGCCGCAGCCCGGCCCACACACGTTCCACCTCAAGGAGTTGCAGTTAACCTACAGCTCCGGCCTGCTGGTCAAGTATGATCCCGGCGTCTGGTGGGTCTATCTCGGGTTTCTCCTGATGCTGCCCGGCTTCTGGCTGGCCCTGTTCGTCCCCCGGCAACGGTGGGCCATCGCCGTTGCGCCTTTGGGCAAAGACAGATATCGCCTCACCGTGGCCGGGGTCGGGGATCGCCATAGGGTCGCTCTGCAACGGCGTCTGGAGAAGCTCCAGGCCGCCTTTGAGGAAAACATATGAGTGAAAAACTTCTCGGCTGGGTCCTCCTGCTCTATTTCATCGGCAGCCTCATGTATCTGGTGGCCGCAGTCTTCCAGCAGCGCCAACTGAACACCCTGGCCCGCTGGCCGGTATTGACGGGCTGGGGTCTGCACACCCTCAGCCTCATCTGGCGCTGGTTTGAATCCCATCAACTCAGCATCGGCCACGCTCCCCTGAGCAACTTCTATGAATCCCTGCTCTTCTTTTCCTGGGCCGTGATCTGCGTTGCTTATCTGGGGTTTTGGCGCCAGATGCGGGACTATCTGGGCAGCTTTGCCGCCATCCTGGCCTGCCTCATCCTGGCCTATGCCTCCTTTGGCGGCCACGCCAGCGATATCATGCCCCTGATGCCGGCCCTGAAGAGCAACTGGCTCATCATCCATGTCGTCACCTGCTTCCTGGCCTATGCTGCTTTTGCCTTGGGCTTTGGCGCAGCGCTGCTCTATTTCTTTGTCTCCCGGCCCACCGGGGCGGGAAAGAAACGGGACCGCCAGGCCCACCTCGCGATCACGGCCCAGGACTTGGACGACCTGATCTATCGGGCCATCCTCATCGGCCTCTTCCTCCTCACCCTGGGCATCATCACCGGCGCCGTCTGGGCCGAATCAGCCTGGGGACGCTACTGGAGCTGGGACCCCAAAGAAACCTGGTCCCTGATCACCTGGCTGGTCTACGCCGGCCTCCTCCACGCCCGCTTCGCCCGGGGCTGGCAGGGCAGGCGCATCGCCATCCTGGCGGTGGTGGGGTTTGCCGCAGTGCTCTTCACCTATTTCGGCGTCAGCTTCCTGCTGCCAGGGCTGCACGCTTATTTGACCTGATAAGCATGATAATCAAGATGGGGCCATGCGCGCGGCGGCATTTTCCGGCCAGAGAACGTCAGGCAGGCCGGCGGCCGCTTACTTCCCCCTTGGCCAGAAAGGGGAAATCATGAAAAGTCCCGGTTTGGCTGCGGTCCTGAGCCTCTTTTTTCCCGGCGTCGGCCAGATCTACAACGGCCGTTTCCTCAGCGCCCTGTTGTGGTTTGCCCTGGCCGGCCTCAGTTGGCTGCTCATCTTCATCTTTATCGGCTATCTGACCACCCCTGTGATCCATTTCATTTCCGCCTTCGGCGCCTACCGCCAGGCCGAGAGAATCAATCAGGCCCTGGGTGGCCTGCCGCCGTTTTAAACACCGCCACGATACGGATAGCGCCACCTTCCCGCCGACTTCAGGCGGCCGGCCCCGGGGTCTGCGCCCGGCCGGCCTGCAGGAGCTGGAGCACCGTCAGGGCATTGTGGGCCGCGTAGCCGGCCTCATCATTGTCAAAGAAGCAGAAGGCGTCCAGGCCCATGGCTTCCCAGGCCTGCAGGCGCCGGGTCCAGGTCTGGAGGACCGCCGGGCTGTAGTTGCCCTGGTAGGCGCCGCCGGGTCCATGTAGGCGGACATAGACAAAATCCGCGGTTATCTCCAGAGGCGACTGGAAACCGGCGAGCTCATAGATACAAAAGGCGGCCCCATACTGTCTCAGCAGGTTATAGGCCGCAGGCACCAGCCAACTGGGGTCCCGCAGCTCCAGAGCATAGCGATAGGTCCTGGGCAGCGCGGCCAAAAAGGCTGCCAGCCGCTCGGCCCGAAAACGCCAACGGGGCGGCAACTGGAAAAGGATCGGCCCCAGGGTGGGTCCCAAGAGGCTGACCCGGTCCAGAAAGGTGGTCAAGGCTTGATCCACCTCCTTGAGTTTCTTCAGGTGGGTAATGACCCGGCTGGCCTTGACCGCAAAGAGAAAACCCGGGGGCGCGGCCTCCCGCCAGGCTGCCAGGCTCTGGACCGTGGGCAGGCGATAGAAGGAGTTGTTGATCTCCACGGCCTGGAAATATTGTTGATAATGGCGGAGGAAACTCCTGGTGGGAAGGTCCGGCGGATAAAAGGCTCCCCGCCAGTGTTCGTAGTGCCAGCCCGAGGTGCCAACCCTGATCATTGCTGCCCCGTAAGAGGTGTGCCTACTTCCTGAGCAGGAGCAGGAGACCCACCGCAATCAAACCAAAGGCCGCGATGGGACCCCAACGGGAGAAAAAACCCTGGATGGGGGTTACCCGTGGCCGCCGGCGGGCCGCCCGGCGATTAAAATTGGCCACCAATAAGACAATCATGCCGATCAGGGCAATGATTGCCCCTATGCCCATTTCATACTCTTTTTCCATATCGTGCCATCCTCTGGCGCCACCGCTCAGGTCCAGGGCCGCCAGCTGGGGTTGGGGGAAGGGTCTCAGGAGCGGGCGCAGGCGGCCTCCCCCCGGCCCCCTTCCCTGCAGGAACTTGTGCAACTACCTGCTCATGCTCGTCCCCCTACCGCCGGTCTGCACTGCCGTCAGCAGGGGACAGGTATGAAAACTTCTGGAAAACAGGTTTTTTTTCTGATATATAACGCTCCTAGAAGAAATAATTGCATCGCCGGGTCAGCCGCAATGCCGGTCCCGGCCGCGGTTCTTCCCAATTTACCATGACTTCTGCCCACAGACAAGATGAGACCAGCTCCCCGGCACTGCCGCTCCGGGCTGGCATCGACATTTCGTCCCAGAGGCGCGAGGAGTTTTATGAGAAAGTTGTTCGGCACCGATGGCGTGCGCGGGGTGGCCAATGTCTACCCCATGACCGCCGACATGGCCCTGAAACTGGGGCAAACCATCGGCCATGTGATTAAAACCGACCACCAGGGGGGGCGGGTGGTGGTGGGCAAAGATACCCGCCTCTCCGGCTATATGTTGGAATACGCCATTGTTTCCGGCATCTGCTCCATGGGGGTGGATGTCTTGCTGGTCGGGCCCCTGCCGACTCCGGGCATCGCCTTTATTACCTCCTCCATGCGGGCCGATGCCGGCGTGGTCATCTCGGCTTCCCACAATCCCTACCAGGACAACGGCATCAAAATCTTCTCGGGTATCGGCCTGAAACTCCCCGATGAAGTAGAGGAGCGCATCGAGAAGATCATCTTCCAGGAAGATTTCGAAAAGATCGCCTGTTCGCCCACGGACGTGGGCCAGGCCTTTCGCCTCGATGATGCTGCCGGCCGGTATATCTCCTACCTGAAAAGTACCTTCCCCCGGGATCTCCGTCTTGACGGCTTGAAGATTGCTCTGGACTGCGCCCATGGCGCCACCTACAAAATTGCTCCGGCCGTCCTGGCCGAGCTGGGCGCCGAGGTCATCCCCTTCGGCGTCCGGCCCAACGGCCGCAATATCAATCGCCAATGCGGCTCCACCTACCCTGCCACCCTCCAAAGTCTGGTGCGGCGCCACAATGCGGATCTGGGTATCGCCCTGGACGGCGATGGCGACCGGGTCATCCTGGTGGATCATCAGGGCAACCTGGTGGACGGCGACCACACCATGGCCATCTGTGCCCAACACCTGATACAAACCAATTCCTTACGGAAAAAGACCCTGGTAGGCACGGTCATGAGTAATATGGGTCTGGAAGTGGCCATGAAACGATTGGGCGGCCGCCTACTGCGGACGCAGGTGGGCGACCGCTATGTCATTGAACGGATGCTGGAAGGAGGCTATAATCTGGGCGGTGAGCAATCCGGGCATATTATTTTCCTGGATCACAGCACCACCGGCGACGGCACCCTCAGCGCCCTGCAGGTTTTGGCCATCATGCAGCGCACCGGCAAAACCCTGCAGGAGCTGGCCCAGGTCATGGAAACCTACCCCCAGACCCTTATTAATGTAAAGGTGCGGGAGAAAAAAGATCTATCGTCAATCCCGCCCGTCTGCCACGCCATCCGGACGGCAGAGAAAAAGCTGGGCCAACGGGGGCGCCTGCTCATCCGGTATTCCGGCACCGAGCCAAAGCTGCGGGTCATGTGTGAGGGTGAGGATCACTTGGAAGTGGAAACCATTGCCCAGGAAATCGCAGCCATTATTCACGATCATTTAGGTCAGGCCGCCTGAAATGACCCTGCGGCCGACATCGGCACAACCCAGCCTACTTTCCTTGTTCCCGAGGTGATGCCAGTGCTTATTGTCATGGATGTGGGCAACACCAATACCGTCATCGGCGTCTACGATGACCACAAGCTCATCAGTGATTGGCGCATCCGCACCGAAAAAGAGACCACGGCTGATGAATACGGCATCCTGCTGCGCAATCTCTTCCAATCCCAGAACCTGACCCTGGAACCCGGGACCGATCTGGTCATCTCCTGCGTGGTGCCGCCCATGATCAACACCCTGGACAAATTCAGCCGCCGCTACCTGCAGGTCAAGCCCCTCATGGTGGGCCCGGGCATCAAAACCGGCATGCCCATCTATTACGACAACCCCAAAGAGGTGGGCGCCGACCGCATCGTCAATTCGGTGGCCGCTTTTGAACAGGTCAAAGGCCCGGTTATTGTGGTGGATTTCGGCACCGCCACCACCTTTGACGTCGTCTCCGGCCTGGGGGAGTATCTGGGCGGCGTCATCGCCCCCGGCGTCATGATCTCCTGCGAAGCCCTTTTTCAACGGGCCTCCAAGCTGCCGCGGGTCGAGATCTTCAGCAAACCCAGGAGTATCATCGCCAAAGACACCATCAGCAGTATGAACGCCGGCATCATTTACGGCTACGCCGGTCTGGTCGACGGCATCGTCCGCCGGATCAAAGAAACCCTGAAAGAGCCCATGAAGGTTATCGCCACCGGCGGTCTGGCCTGCCTCATCGCCTCCGAAACCCAGACCATTGACTATGTCAACGATTACCTGACGCTGGAGGGCTTGCGTATCATCTACTACCGCAATCGGCCCAAAAAAGAAGAACGGGCCTAAGCCGGCAGCCTCGCCAAAGCTCTTTCCCCGGCGGTTTGCCCAACACACCGCCGAACGAAAATATTTTCTCCCGCACACCGGAGCCGGTGGCCAACCCTGCACCCACTTCCCGGCCGGCCGGCGCCATTTTAACCAGGAGCATAAACATGGGTGGTGAATTAATCGAATTGGAAAAAAATGCCGGGTATCAGGCGATCCTGACCTATCTCCAGGAGTATACCCGCAAAATCAAGGATATCCAGGAAAAATATGCCCTAAGCAACCGGGATATCATGAGTCCCCGCCTCATCGACAATCCCAGATTGACCCAGGAGGAGTTGGCAGCCCTGGCCGATCTCAAACTGCGTCTGGATGCCATCATCAATGAAGTTGCGGAACGGGTGGAAAAGCACCGGGTAACCTCCTATGATGACTACCTCCAGCGTTATGAACTCAACGCCTACGACCGGCTGCGGGTCAGTTCTCTGGTCAGCTCGGTCCGGGACATCAATAAATCTATTCAGAAGATCAAGTTCACGGTGGAAAATTTTTCCCGCTGCAACCGCTTCATTATTAACGAACTGGACCAATGCTTGGACCAGGGCGATGTCAGCCGCAGCCGGCTGCTGGTGTTGGGCAATATCCTGCTGATCTATGAGCTGGCCAATTATATGATCAATTTCTTGGAAGACTTCAAGCTGGACGGGGTTGACGAAATCGTGTCTCTGTCCCAAAAAGAAATGGAAAAGATCAACAGCGCCATGCAGACCCTGCAGAAATTAAAACTTGATGCCGACTCGCCGGCAATCGAGCCCAAGGTGAAAGAACGGATCCTGGCCAACCTCCAGGATCGGGAACAGGCCCTGGAAAGCTTTCGGAGTGAATGGGATAAGTATCTGGGGGGAATTGAAGATGTGCAAAACAAGGTCGGTTCCCTCAAAGAGAAGATTCCAACCTTGCAACTGATCCGGGACAATGCCCAAAACCAGTTGGATTTTTACGAAATCATGAAAATTTTCGGTATCATGATGGTGGCCGAAGCGGTCCGCCAGAGTCTGGAGACCATTGAAAGCGTCGCCCTGCCTCTGGACGAACTGGAGTTGATCTCCCTGCCGCCGCACCGGGTGCACAAACTCATGGGCTTGACCCAAGCCGCCGGCACCACCCAGATCGGTTAAGGCCCGGCCTCCGCAAGCCGGCCCGACGATCTCAAGAGGCCGGAAGAGCCCTGAGAGAGAACGATATCTAAAGGACACCAGACCCATCGACACGAAATACAGCCGCTATTCCACCGAACAACTGGAAGTAATCCTGACCCACTTGACCGATCCCCAAGAGAAGGAAACGGTCAAGGCTGAGCTCAGCCGCCGGTATTATGAGCACTATCTAAGGCTCGCCCAAGAAACCGGCGGCCTCCAGACCGGCCAGGCCAGCCCGGATCAGGGGGCGGAGGTCGCATCAGGGCAGGGGGCCGCCCCCGAAGATCTGGTGCCATCAGCCAACGGCGAGGACGGGACTGACGACGCCATGGGGAGCGATCTGCAAGCAGTGCAACCCATCGATCTCCCCAGTCCCCCCCCGCCGCCGGCGGACCAGCCCCGGCAATCCTCCGGCCCGCCGCCGGCAGCCAAGGCAAAGCGGTGTTTTATCGCCACCGCCGCCTATGAATCGCCCTGCGCCCCCGAGGTGGCCATTCTGCAACAGTTCCGGGACCGCTGTCTGGCCGGTCGGCCCTGGGGGGAATGGGCCCTGGGCTGGTATTACCGCCTCAGCCCGTCCGTGGCCGCCACCCTGGACCGCCGCCCCTGGCTGCGGCCGCTGGTCCGCCTGGCCCTGGCCCCCGGCATCTGGTGGCTCCGCCGGGGATCAGCCCGATGAAATTCCCCCTCGCCACGAAAGGAAGCACCGCCCTGGCCTCGCCTTCTCCTTGACAGGCGTTTTTTCCTGTGATACAAGGACAGCATACAGGTTCCTTCGGGATAAAAGGGAAGACGGTGCAAATCCGTCGCGGTCCCGCCGCTGTAACCGGGGACAAAGCCGGCACAATGCCACTTGCCAAGGGGCAGGGAAGGCGCCGGCCGAGGTGGATCCGGAAGCCAGAAGACCTGCCTGTATGCTGACAACGAAGTCCATCGCCGAGGCAGCGAGGCTTCAGGATTGAGGACCAAGAAAGCAGGGTGCAATCCTCAATTCTCCCGTCGGGAGGGTTGAGTTTTTTTTTGAAAAGCTGCGACCTCCCATTCTCCTTATTTCTTGGCGCCCTGCCGGCCTGGATTGGCGCATCCGGGTCGGCAGTTTTTTAGCCCCGCCAGTCAATCTTCGGCAAAAAATTTTTCCTGACAAATCTCTTGCAATGGATAGAGTAATTATTTATATTTCAATAAATTACTGATTCATCGGCGGAGGACTTATGCCACTCACCAAGGCTTCCCTGGTGCAGGCACTGTTTGAACGGGAGATTTTATCCAAAGCAGAAGCTGCCCGGGCTGTGGATACGGTATTTCATCTCCTGAAGCAAACCCTTGCCAGCGGAGAGGATGTTTTGATCAGCGGCTTCGGGAAGTGGGTGGTGAGAGAAAAAAAAGAACGGCGGGGCCGCAACCCCCAAACCGGGATGGATCTGACCATCAACGCCCGCCGGGTGGTCACCTTCCGGGCCTCCGGCGTGTTGCGCCGGCATATTAACAAAGAAAAACCCACCTCAGAATAATTCCCTGCTGGGGGATCGTCCAACGGCAGGACAGCGGCCTTTGGAGTCGCCGATAGAGGTTCGAATCCTCTTCCCCCAGCCACCGACCCCTCCCCCACCCTGGCCACTGTTGCCGGCCACGCCAAAAACCGCACCTGCCACCACCGCCCAAGACGGAGCGAGTTTTTGCACCACCGGTTAGGGCACCAAAAATCCCCGACCGCCCTGAGGACGGTGGAGGACAGGAAGGCTCAGGACATCAACGGCGCTTTTGTCAGCTATATCGGCAGGTTAAATGGTAGTCCCAACGGGACTCGAACCCGTGTCTCTGCCGTGAGAGGGCAGTATCCTAGGCCACTAGACGATGGGACCACTCGCTAATGATGTAAGATATTTTTTTCCAGCTGTCAAGCCTTTCCCATCACCAGCGGCGCTTTTCTGTGGTATACTGGGAGCAGCCTGACGGAAGGCCGCAGTGCCAGGTTGACCTCGGCTTGGACCTGCCGACCTGAGAGCCACTGCAGGGGGAAACAGATGCTGAAAAATATCTTGGTGTTCCTGGACGGCGGTGAGGAATCGCAACGGGGCCTGCCGGCCGCCGTGGGATTGGCCCGGCTCAGTGACGGACGGATCCGGGGACTCTTTGTCAAAAAGCTGGAACTGCTGGAAATGGGTCTGCTCCCGGCCAGCCCTGAACTGGGGGGTATGCCGCCGGTGATCCTTGACCCGGAATTCCTGGCTTCCCTGGAAGCGGAAAAAGACAAAACCGCCCTGCGCCTGGCGGAAATCTTTACCGCCCAGGTGGGCAGCCTGGCCGACGGCTTGCAAGTGGTGCGGGGTGATGTCATCGAAGAGCTGGTGCAGGCCAGCCACAGCGCCGACGTCGTGGTCATGGGCCGCAACCGCCTGGCCAGAGGTGATCAGAGCGACTGGATCAGCGATATCACCCGCCAGGTCCTGAAGCAGTCCTGGGCCCCCATTCTCCTGCCCGGCCACCAACCCGAAGACTTGTTTCACGGCCCTTTCTTGCTGGCTTATGACGGCAGCCTGGCGGCCAACCGCACCCTGCGGCAGATGGCCCGGCTGGCCTTTTTGGCCCAGGTGCCCCTGACCATCCTCTCGGTGGGCAATCCGGATATCACCACCCCTCGCCTGGAGGAGGCCCGTTTATACTGTAAATCTTACCATTTGCATCTGTCTCTGGAGGCGCACGAGGGCAAGGCCATCGACGTCATCCAGAGTTTTTGTAATAACCGCCGCTTCTCCCTCATCGGCATGGGCGCCCACGGCCATTTCAAGATTAAAAACCTCGTCTTGGGCTCTTCGGCCGCCAAGATGCTGCAGAATCTGGCCCAAGGGTTTCTGGTCTGCGCCCGCTGACGGGCTGCCAGGGGGGTCAGGGCCGAGCCCCGCCCCCAACTCAGCCAACCGGCGGGATGCTCCTCTGCCGACCGATCTTCAGGTCATGCAGGGGAATGAGGATATCGGCCGCCTCTTTCACTTTTTTGGCGCTTTCATAGGCCTCGATGAGGTTCAAATGCACCCCCGGCGGCACCACCGGCCCGGAAGCCGGAAAATTCTGATCATTGCAGCAAAAACCGGTAATCACCGCCTTGCCCTTGGCCGTCTGCACCACCACTGACTGGCCGCCCACCGTATGCCCCGGCGTCAACAGCACGCTGATGCCGTCCACGATCTCCTGATCGCCGTCCACCAGGATCACCTCATTGTTGTCCAACAGGTCCGGAAAATAACGGTGATCCACCGGATGGGGCTGGCGGAAAAACTCATACTCCCTTTTTTGCACATACACCCGGGCCTTGGTGCATTTATAGTCGTTTTCGCAATGGTCATTGTGGAGATGGGTGTGGATGATGATGTCAATGTCTTCGGGCCGAAGAGCAAACGTGGCCAAGGCATCCTCAAATTCCTGGATCTGCAGGCCGTACTCCGCCTCCACCTCCGGCGGCACCACAAACTGCTCCAGCCCCGTGTCCACTAATATCTTCTCCGGCCCGCCTTCCAGATAAAAAACGTAGATGGGTATCCAGATCCGCTTGCCATAACCCTTCAGATACGTCATAATGCCCTGGTCGGTGGCATTGGCCCCCACCACCAGCGGATGAATGGTATAGGTGGTCATACATCCCCCTGCAAAGAATCAGTTGAGCAACAGAATAATCGTAACATTTTCAGACGCAAAGGTCATTCCCGGTATTTTTGCCTTGACGGGCTGCCAGGAATCTGTTAGGCAATAATCAAGGGCAGGAAGAGAATCCTGCCGTTGGCAACAGTTTTTAATAGTTACGTCACCACAAGCCATGAAGGCTGGCGTCCGCCGACGCCCTTCATGGCTTTTTTTGTCTCTATGACCGGCTCAGCTCCCAACTTCCGCACCGTGGCCTTTTGGGATGCCCAGGCTCCTTGGCAACAGGCCTGGCTGGCCCACTGCCCCTATCACCGGGATATCATTCCCCTGGTGCTGGCGCCAACGCTCCCCGGCTGGCGAGTCCTGGACATCGGCGCCGGCAGCGGCATCCTGGCCCTGCCCCTGCACCAGCGGGGGTGCCGGGTGACGGCCCTGGAGCCCTCCCGGGGCATGCGCACCCTCCTGCACCAGACCCTCCAGGAGAATCCGCCGGCGCACTTCGATATCGATCACCGCACCTGGGAACAGGTCCCCCTTTCCTCCTACCGGGGCTATGACCTCATGGTGGCCTGCAACAGTCTGCATGTCACCTCCTGGGGCTTCTCCCGGGCCCTGGCCAAAATCTTTCGGGCTGCCCCCCGGCATGTCTGTGTCATCTCCGAAAACCGTTTTTTTAATGGCCCACCCCGGCCCTATGTCGGCAAGTTTTACCTGCGCTGGCAGCGCCAACTCACTGCTGACAGCTCTGTCGCCTATCATTCTCTGGCCGAAGTCTGGGAACATTTCCACTGTCACTGGGGACGGCCGCCCACCGCCGCCGAACAAGCCGCTTTGGCACAAGAATTGACCTATCAGGGGGAGCACTTCTGGCTCAAACAACAAACCCGCCTGACGATCTGCTGGTGGAGCCGCCGCGGCGGCAGCAAACGGACAGAAAATAATGCCAGGAGGACGGCGCCCCATTAAAATCCCGGTGCCGTGGGCCGCGGACCGTTCCCGGCCAGACGCCGTTGCAGAAAGGACGCCATGGCCGCCACGGTGGCCGCCGGGTTTTCTTCATGGGGATTGTGACCCGAGCCGGGAATCAGGACCAACTCCGCCCCTTTAATTTCGGCCTGCAGCCGGCGGCCGCTGTCAGGGGGGAGAACTTGATCCCGATCCCCCCAGATAATCAATACCGGCAGGTTGAGCGCCGCGGTTTTGGCCCGCACCCCGTCCAGATCCTCCCAATAGATCTCTTTGGCCGTCTCCCGCATGGCCGCCGCCGCCCCCGGCATCTGCAAATACTCAACATACTGCTGGATCATCGCCGGGGTGATTTTAGTTTTCTCAGCAAAGACCATAGACAACATCCTCTTTACCTGCAAATCTGGGGGCAACAGGGCCGGCAGCAACAGGCCGAGCACCGGCAGCCGTAAAAGTTTCATGAAATCAGGCAACGGCTGGCCGTAGGTGGCCGGATCCACCAAAATGAGACCGATGATCCGTCCGGCTGGCTGCTGCAGCGCACTCAGCAGCGCCACCGCCCCGCCCAAAGAATGGCCCACCAGGATCACCTGACGCAGATCTTTGGCCTCCAGAAAACTAGTGACCAGCGCCGCCTGATCGCTGAGCCGATAATTGCCGTCCAGGGGTTTGTCCGAATACCCGAAGCCTTTTAGATCGAGGGCGATCGTATTGAAATTTTTACTGAAATGCTCTTCCAGATCCCGCCAGTAATGGGAACCGGCGCCGAAGCCATGGATAAAAAACAGCGTCTGGGCCTGGCCCTGCTGCCGCTGCCGATACTTGATGCGGATCTGCCCCTGATATAGGAATTCCTGATAATCTCCCGGCAGAGCGGCCTGGGCCACCGGCCCCGACCCCACGAGCAACGCCAGCGCCACGATCACGGCGGTCAGCGCCAGGTCTGGTCTGGCCCCTCTCATCCCGTGGTGCTGCCCCCCTGCCCACTCGGCACGACCGTCCGCACCGGGACATCCTCTTCTAATAACCTTTTGTGGCGGGGGAGGAGCAAGCGCTGCAGCAGGGTCAGATCCTGCGGCGGTTCCTTGGGGATCATCTGATAATCAACGATAACGGCGCCCTCAGCCTCCTTCAGCCGGAAATAGTTCAGACAGTAAAAGGGCACATAAATTTTCGGCAATAAACCGATCCGGGGCGGCACGTCATTCAGGCGCTTCAACCAGGTGCCGGTATTGATCACCACCCGGCCGTCCAGATGGCGCAGGGACGGTTTGTGGGTGTGGCCATAGATAAAAATCAGGACCTCGGGATGGTCCTGAAAAACGGTCTTGGCCGCGTCCAGGTAATTCTGCTCTTTTTCGCTGCTCAGATCGG
>CALGOE010000063.1 GCA_937958145.1 uncultured Desulfobacca sp. | reverse complement strand
TGTTCCACCGCCCACTGGGCGCAGGTGTTGCCGTGCTGGGATTTGCAGTTGTCCTGGGGGCAGCCCATCACCATGACCCCGGCCGCGCCGCCGTTAAAGGCCTGGAGCAGGTAGTTGGGATCCACCTTGCCGGCGCAGGGCACCTTGATGGGCGTGAAGCCCACAGGCAGGGCCGCATCGTGCAGCTTCACGGCGTTCTCATAGGCCTCATAGGCCGAATTGCGGCACAGAAAGGCCACAATCCGGGGGCTCAGCGAGGTGTCCAGGTTGGCCAGCAGGGTGCCTATCTGCTGATCGCTGTAGTTCAGCACCTGGATGGCGTCCTGGGGACAGGCGCTGGCGCAGATGCCGCAGCCCTGGCAGGCCGCCTCGTTAATGATGGCCCGGTTGTCCCAGGTGATGGCGCCGTGGGGGCAGAGCCGGTAGCAGGTGAGACAAAAAACGCATTTGCCCCGGTCCACCGTGGCCCGGCCCAGAGGCGCCAGCAGTTCGCCCTCGCCCAGCAGGTCCCGCACCTCTTTGAGGGCCGAGGCCACATCGGCCAGCGTCTCCTCCTGCCCCATAATCCCCCGGGCCGGGCCGATGACATAGATGCCCCGGCGGGGGGTGGAGACCGGCTGCTGGTGGACGTTGCCGGTCTGCAGGTAGTTGTGGCCGCCCGTGGGGATCCGCAAAATTGCCGCCAACCGGGCGTTGTCCGGGCAGGCCTGATACCATTCGTCATAGACCAACAGGTCGACCTTGAGGCCGAGGCGCTCCCGCACCGAGGGTTCCAGGAAGGTCACCAGCAGGCTGCCGTCCTGGGGCTGGATCTCCGGAGTCTCCTCTAGTTTCATGGTCATAAGGCCGGCGTCGTGGGCCTCCTTGATGAGCCGCTGCAGCCCCGGCCCGGCCACCTTGGCGCTGCCCATGAGCAATGAGACCTGGCTACCGCCGGCCAGCAGCTGCCGGGCTGCCCGCAGGGCCCGCTCCAGGGCCAGGGGATGGCTCTCCCAGGCCAGGCCCAGGAGAATGGCCACGCTCCCGGGCTGGTCGGCCTTAGCGGCCAACCGGTCTTCCAGACCGGCCAGGGAGATCACCTGGGGATGGGTGGGGATGCCGTGGATCTGCATATCCTCCTGGGCGTGGAGTTCCGGGGCCAGCACCAGGGCCCCCACCTTGGCCGTCAGACCGGCCTCCGGCGTCTCCAGGCGCACCTGGAAGTTGCCGGCCACCCCGCTCACCTCCCGCAGGCGGGCGGACAGGTGGGTCTGAATGCTGGCATGGTTCAGGACCTGTTGGATAAGGATGTCTTTGGCCTCGCCGCCGTACTCCCAGGCGACCGGGCGCAGGTCGGCGTGGGGTGCGGCCAACAGCACCTGGTAGCCGGCCTTGGCCAGCTCCAGGGCCGCCTGCAACGCCGCCCCGGAATCGCCCCAGACCAGGACCTGGCGGCTGACGCTCAGGGCCCGGAAAGCAATGGGCTGGGCCAGGCTGGCCTGGAGCGCCGCCTGCCGGATGAGGTCCAGGCCTTTGGCCGCCCGCCGCTCGGCATCCGGCTGCTCCAACGCCGGGGTCAGGTCCACCGGCAGGAGCTGTTCCGGGTTCAGGTGCAATTCCCCTAACAGCAGTCTGGCGAGGTCCGCGCCCCGCTGCCCGGGGTCCTGGCCCACCAGGAGGACGGGACGCAGGTCCGCAGTCTGCCCGAGAAAACCCCGGACCTGCTCCTCATGCTCCTGAGGAGGACGGGCGGTATCCATGGACAGCACCCGGCACTGGGGCAGACCGGCCACCGCCTGTAAGAAGTTGGCAGGATCGAGCCCGGCCCGACTCAGTTCCGGGCCGTGCAGGAACAGGATATCACAGGGCTTCAATGTTTCTGAGAGATTCATGGCCTTGCCTCCGGTATGAAAAGTGGTCAGTGAGCAGTGGTCAGTGGCCGGTGGTCAGTGGTCAGTGGCCAGTGGCGGCAAGTGCCTCGGCAGATGACCCCTTGACCCTTGACCTGTTACCTTTGACCTTTGACCCTTGACCTCATTTCTGCCCACGTGCAAAGGTTTACGTCCTCGCTTCCAGATACTCCCGCACCCGTTGGACCGATTGCGTCGCCTGGGCAATGCACTCCAGGATGCCGTGGGGACCGGTGGCGGTGCCGGCCAGGAAGATGCCCCGGTGCTCGGGCCCGGCTTCCAAGCCATCCTTGAGGAAGCCATCCGGGGTCAGCTCCAGGTTCAGCATCGCCGCCAGTTTCGGGTTGTCAATGCCCGGCCAGATGCCCACCGTCAGCACCAGCAGGTCCACCACCCGATACAGGGCCTGGCCGCTCTCCTCATCCAGGAAGCGCAGCCGCAGACTGCCGTCCGCCGTGGCCGTGAGGTCGCCGGGCAGGGCCCGGATCAACTCGATCTCCTGGCGCACCGCCTCCTCAAAGGCCTTGGGGTCGGGGCCGACGTTCTGCAGGTCCATGTAAAAGGTGGTTACCTGACATTCCGGCCAACGGTGGCGCACCAGGCGGGCCAGGCGCAGGCCGTAAGCACAGCAGACCCGGGAACAATAGGGGTGTTCCTGGTCCCGGCTGCCCACGCACTGGATAAATGCCAGATGCCGCACCGGGCGCCCGTCGCTGGGCCGCACCAACCGGCCGCCCTCTTTCATCATCTCCTCCAATTCCCAGCCGGTGATGATGTTGGGCAGCTCATAGTTGGTGTAATCGCCCCGGCACGGGGGTGAGGCCGGTTGAAAGCCGGTGGCCACGATGACACTCCGGGTGTCCAGCTCCAGTTCAGCGCCGGGCCGGGTCAGATCTATGGCCTGGGTGGGGCAGACCTCCTCACAGCGGCGGCAGGACTGGTCCTGGAAAAAGCGGCACCGGGCCGGATCCACGGCGTAGCGGGGGTGGTTCTCCGCCGAGGCCGTGCTCAGGATCGCCCCCGGCTCCGGGCACTCTTCCAGGCAGAGCCCGCAATCAGTGCACCGCGGCGGGTCAATCACCCGGGGCTGGCTCTGCAGCGTCAGGTGCCAGCCGCCGCCATTGGCTTGGCTGGCCACAACCTCGGTCTGGGCCATGAGGGTGACCCCCGGGGCGGCCATAAGATCCCGCAGCCCCTGCTCCACCCGGCAGGCGCCGCACTTCTGGCAGGCGTCCGTGGCCTTGCAGCCGAAAGTGGCGGCCTTGCC
>CALGOE010000062.1 GCA_937958145.1 uncultured Desulfobacca sp. | reverse complement strand
GCCCTCGGGGAGATGGAGAATGCCGACGATCCGATTGTGATGCGCCGCCAGGAAGGTGGTGCGGCCATCGGCATTGAGCAGGAGCTGTTTGATGGGTTCCAGTCCTTCGGTTAACAGCGGCCTCTGGGATTCGTGATACAGAAACAGGTTGGGCCAGCGCTGCTGTTGTTCTGCCAATGACTTTTCGGGGGACAGAAAGGCAAAGCCGGTGAACAGGCGTTCACCCTCGATGGTGTAGTAGAGAAGCTGTTTAAAGAGCCGCACACCGCGAATAAGGGCCTCCTCGGCACTGCTGCCGGGGATCTCACAGCGTTTCAGGTCCGCCGGCGTGTAGAGCCGGGTGCCGATATAGGGCGTATCCTGGGCGTCCAGCTTGACGGTGGCACAGGGTATCCAGACCAGACTCTGCAGATAGCGGGCGATTACTTGCTCTTCCAGGGAATAGGGGGCAAAGGCCAGGAAATCCTGTTGCACCACGCCAGCATGAATAGCCAGGATATAGAACCAGGCCAGTCCGAAGAGGATACTGATGAAACGGCAATGAAAGGGTGAGAGCAAAAAAGACGATTGGGAGGTGCTCAGTTTGAAATAATCGATTTCCTCTCCCAACTGCAATCTGATCAGGTGAAAAAGAGAACCGGTGGCGGCATCTTCCTGGTTGGGATAGAGGGTGCCGCTGATGACCAGCCGGTGCCGCCGGGTATGAATTGCCAGGAAGGGGAAGAGCTCGACGCCGGCCTTGGGTTGGGGCACCTCCCAACCATTGAACGTTTCCATCTCCCGGCTCAGGGTACAGGTCGTGATATCCTCCAGGAGCCGATTGACCTCGGTGGAGGCTATCAGGGACAAATAACTCTGGCGCAGTTGCACCAGATCAATGGCTTTGCCCGAAAAGCGGGGAGAGGTCATTATTCCTTCCAGAGCACAGGCAGTTGTAACCGTTCCAGCGAACCGGCCGCCCACCCAACCGCCGCCGGCGACCGAGGGTTTTTCCCCAGCCGGCGCCATCTCAGGTCCGGGGTTAAGGTTTTGGTGAAATGCTGCTATAATAAAAAGTAGGATTATTCCAGCAAAAGAATAATAATAGGAATTATATCGCAAGATCAGAAAAAAGTTAAGTCCGACCAACTTTGGCGGCGCCGGCCCGGGGGCTGCCTCGGCCTCTTCGCACCGGACGCAACCGGGCCAAGCGACGGAAGTCGGGCGTTCCGGGATGAACCCATGTGCAAGGGGCCACTGCCTCGCTGCGTTTAAGGCCGGAGATTATGGCCTCCAATCCCTGCACGAGGGCTGACGCCCTGGCCCAGACCTGCCACACCGCCTTGCCCATACTTCTCCTGCCTTTACCCCCGGCCTGCTGTTAAGTGGGAACTTTGCAGATGGGGCAAGAAGTTTTGCCGCCTGCCATGGACTTTAGTTTCACTGAGAAGAGACAGCCGAAATAGAAATTTTCGATTAATAAAAAAATTTTTATAGGACAGAAAGAATACCACAAACAGATTTTTGCTTAACTAATTATTTTAATTACTAATATTATAATTATTATGTATTATAATTTAGGTACATTAGCGATATTGTGAATCTGCAAAAAAGCCATTAGTATAATAAAAATTGTATAAAACCTTCCCCGAAACAGTCTGAAGCCATGAACGACAAAACCGGCGTTGACAACGTGCAGCCAGCCGCTCTGATTCCATCCACCGAGCAGTCTCATCTGTTCGATGGCAGTTTGGACAAGGAGATCTATCGGCTCCTGTTCAATATGATCAATGATGGCATCGTCTTGGTTGACGCCCAGACCGGGGCCTTTGCCACGGTCAATGATACCTTCTGTCAGATGACCGGCTTCAGCCGCCAGGAAGCCAAGAACCTGACCATCGATGTGCTTTTTACCAACAACAGCCCCTATACGGCCGTAGAGGCCCGGGAATTTATCCGCCGGACCCTGGAGGCGGGCCCCCAGCTCTTTGAATGGCAGGTTCGGGATCGGCATGGTCGGCTGCATTGGGTTGAGGTGAGTCTGCGCGCCTTACCGCTGGGCCGCAAGACATACCTCCTTGGCACCGTTCGGGATATTCAAGCCCGCAAAGAGCTGGAACGCAAGGCGCAGCAGAGCGAAGGGGCCATGATGACCCTGCTGGACGCCCTGCAGGATGTGGCGCTGCTACTGGCCCCGGACGGCACCATTCTTGCCGCCAATCAGGCGGCCCGCCGGCGTTTGGAGACCGCAGCGGGCAGTTGTTTGGGCCGCAATGTTTACGAACTCCTGCCACCCCCCGTGGCTGAGTATCGCCGGGCCCGGGCCGCCGAGGCCTTTCGGACCGGGAAGGTAATCTTTTTTGAAGATGAAAATAAGGGGCGGCATTTTTTTAACATGCTCTACCCCATTTGTGATACCCACGGGCAGGTGGTCCAGATCGGCGTGTATGCCATGGATGTCACCCAAGCCCGAGCCCTGGAACGGGAGTTGGCCAGAACCAAAAGCCGTCTGCAGTGCTTGCTGGACCACGTGCCGGTGGCTCTGTATGGCTGCCATCCCAATGATTGTGGCCGCCTTACCTATCTAAGTAAAAGTATTGAGCGCCTCACCGGGTTTTCTGTGGCCGAGATCATGGCCGATCCCTTCTTCTGGTCCCAGCGCATCCATCCCCAGGACCGGCATTTACTCTGTCAGCGCCACCTGAGCACCCATCCGGAGGGACAACAGGCCCTGGAATATCGAATTCAGCATCGTGACGGCACCTATCGCTGGCTCCATGACGAATTTATCCTGGTCCGCACTCCTGACGGCCAACCGCTGGAATTCATCGGTTCGCTGCTGGATATCACCGCCACGAAACAGGCCCAGGAAGACCTGGCCCGCAGCGAAGCCCGGTACCGGGCCATTGTTGAGTGCCAGAATGATCTGATCTGCCGCTTCACCCCCGAGACCACCCTGGTCTATGTCAATGAGGCGGTCTGTCAGTTTTTGCAGAAACCCCGGGAAGAACTGCTGGGGATGACCTTTGCCCCCTGGCTCGTTGCCGCTGAGCGCCGGCATCTAATGGCCTGGCTCAGCACCTTTACCCCTGATCAGCCGGTGGCCGATGGGGAATATCAAATTATCCTGCCGGACGGTAGTCGGCGCTGGTTGTCCTGGATAATTTACGCCTTCTTTGACGACCAGGAACAGGTGCGGGAGTTCCAGGCCGTGGGCCGGGATATTACGGCCCGCGTGACGGCCGAAGAGGCCCTGCGCCAGAGCGAACAGCGCTTTCGCACCTATACGGAAAACTCCCTGGTGGGGGTGGTGGTCTTGCAGGATAATCGCCTGCGGTATGTCAATCCCGCCCTGGCCGAGATGTTCGGCTATGAACCGGCGGCTTTGATCGACCGCGTGGACGTCATGGAGTTGATCCATCCGGATTATCGCGCTCTGGTCCAGGAAAAAATCATCGAACGTCTTGCCGGCGCGCCGCCGGAGCGCTACAGCATTGCCGGGCTGCGGCAGGATGGCCGGGTCATTCACTGTGAACTGACCAGCAAGCTCATAGAATATCAGGACCGACCCGCCATCCTGGCCACCGTGGTCGACATTACCCAACGTTGGGAGGCTGAAGCCGCGCTGCGGGCCAGCGAGGAAAAATTCCGCCTCATGGTGGAAAAGATGAACGACGGCTTGGGCATCTGTGATGCCCAGCAACGTATCGTCTACGTCAACCCCCGTTTTTGCGAACTCATCGGTTATACCGAAGCCGAGCTTTTGGGGCGGCCGCTGACAATGTTGCTGGATGAGGAGAATCGCCGGATCCTGTCTGCACATTTTGCGCAGCGGCGGGAAGGGGGTGAGGCGCCCTATCAACTGGTCTGGACCCGCCGGGACGGCACCCAGTTGCCGACCCTCGTCTCGCCGCGGCCCCTGTTTGATGAAAACGGGCAGTTTCAGGGAAGCTTTGCCATCCTGACGGATATCACGGCATATCGTCAGGCCGAACTTGCCCTGCAGCGTCGGGAGCAGTATTTTCGCCAGCTCACGGAAAACGTGTCCGATGTCATCGGTCTGCTCACGGCGGACGGCCTGATCCAGTACCTCAACCCGACGGTGGAGCGGCTGCTGGGTTTCACTCCCCAGGAACTCATCGGGTCCTCGATCTTCGACTTGGTACATTCGCAGGATGTTGCCAGCCTGCGGCAGCGTTTCCAACGGTTATTAAAACAGGACCGGGAGGATTTCCGGGCCGTCATCCAGATCAAGCATCAGAGTGGCACCTGGCATCTCTGGGAAATTAAAGGCAAAAATCTTTTGCGGGAGCCGGTGGTCGAGGGCATCGTGATTAATGCCCAGGATATCACCGAGCAGAAAAAACTGGAAGAGGCCTTGCAGCAATCCGCCAAGAAATTGCGGGGCCTGACGGCCCAGATTTTTACGGCCCAGGAGACCGAGCGCCGGCGCCTGTCCCTGGAACTCCACGATGAGTTGGGCCAATCTCTTACCGCCCTGAAGCTTCAACTCCGCTCCATTGCCAATAAGTTGCGCAAGGACCAGTTCAGACTGAAAGAAGAATGCAGTCATATGTTGGAGTATATCAACCGCGTGGTGGAAAATGTCCGGCGCCTCTCCCATGACCTCTGCCCGTCATTATTGGAGAACGTCGGTTTGGGCGCGGCCCTGCGCCATCTGTTAGAAAATTACCGGCAGTTTTATCGGATCAGCGACAATCTGTCGGATTTGGATGGCATCGAAGAAGTTCTGCCAGCCCCCGCCAAGATCCATCTTTATCGCATTTTCCAGGAGCTTCTCACCAATATCGAGAAGCACTCCCAGGCCTCTGCCATCCAGATCGAGGTGCAGCGGACGAACAACCGCCTCGCGGTTACCGTTGCCGATAACGGCCGGGGGTTCCCCACCGAAGAGGACGAAACCCGCAGCAGTCAAACCGGTCTTGGCCTGCCGGCCATTGGGGAAAGAATCCTCATGCTCGGCGGCACGCTGCGGATTCATGCTCCAGACCAAGGTGGCACCGTGATCCATTTCACCGTGCCTCTCCAGAAAAAATCGTCATCAAAAAAGAAAGGATAGATTGAGATGCGTCCCTACACTGTGGTAATTGCTGATGATCACGTCATGTTCCGTCAGGGTCTCAGGAAAATTATCGACGCCAATCCAGCTTATAGTATCGTGGGCGAAGCCAGCACCGGCGTGGAGCTTCTGGATCTTCTCAAACAGACGACCCCGGATCTCGTGCTCCTGGACATCTCCATGCCCCAGTTGCAGGGTTTGGATGCGGCCAAAGAGATCAAGAAGCGGTATCCTAAAGTCAAGATCCTCATCCTGACCATGCACAAGAGTAATGAGTACCTCAATTATGCCCTGAGCATCGGGGCTGACGGCTACCTCCTGAAAGAAGACGCCGACTCCGAACTGTTTTCGGCCATCGACACAGTCCGGCATCATGGCGTGTATATCTCGCCCCTCCTGTCCCCGCAACTGAAGGATCTCCTCCTGAGGAAGTATCGGGAGGAACGCAGCCAGGTGCCGGAAGACCCTTTGACCAAACGGGAAAAAGAGATTCTGCGCTATATTGCTGAGGGGAAGTCCAGCCGGGAGATCGGCGCCATCTTGGAGATCAGCTCCCGCACCGTGGAACACCACCGGGCCAATATGATGCGCAAGCTGGGCTGCCGCAAGATCGCCGAGTTGGTCCGTTATGCCATCCAGAAGGGCTATACCACGGATCAGGTTTTTCCGGCCGCGCTTTAATCTGACCTTGAGTTCCTGCTCAAGGAAGCCTGACCCGAAGCTCCTCAGACTGGAGAACCCTCAGGCCAGAGGTTCGGGGATGCTGGAATTTGCTGTCAAATAATAAAATATTTTACAATTTTAAGTTCAATTACCTATAAACTTAGGGAGATGTGACGATTGCCAAATGATTTTCCAATGTATATAATTATTTCATAAGAAAGAAAATTTCTGCAGCTACGGCCGCGCTGATAACGCAGTGGCCGGCAGCGCCGGCCAGGGCGGCAGAAAAGATTCGGAACGAGGTTAACTATGGCCCATCTTCACAAAAAGGTCAAGAAAGATCACACGTATTATTATATCCGAGAGTCGCAGCGCATTAAGGGTCGGCCCACCATCGTCAATCAGGTGTATCTGGGCACGGCCGATAAGGTCCAATCTCTCTTGGATTTTCCGGCAGGAAGTTTACCGGAGGGTTTCTCCCCGAAAGAATATGGCTCTGTTTTTCTCATCAATGAATTGGACCAGGCCATCGACCTGGCGGCCATGATTGACGAATTATTGCCGCCGGGGAAGAAGATTCGGGGCCCGTCGTTGGGTGAGATCATCTTTTACGCCGCCATGAACCGCGCCATCGCGCCGACCAGCAAGCGCAAGTTGGCGGTTTGGTATGAACAGACCGATATCCAGCGCATCCGGCCGGTACGGCTGGTCTCTTTAAGTTCCCAGAATTTCTGGAATCACTGGGACCGCATCCGCACCCCGGAACTGGAGAAAATCAAAAACCGGTTTTTCAAAAAGATACTCTCTTTAACCGACCCGGCTGACAACGAGCATCTCTTGCTGGAGGCCAGTCTGCTCTTCCCGTCGACGGGAAACGGCAACGGCAATCGCGGCCTTGCCGGCACCGCGCGCGTGGCCAAACCGGCGCGACGGGGCGTCAAGGTAGCGCTTGTGACCAACCAGCGGGGTATTCCCATTTATTACCAGGCCTATGAAGAGGACGAACCGGTCAGCAAGTATTTCGACCGGATTCTGGCCACGCTGCTGAGCAAGGTAACGGCTCTGGGGGGCAGTTATCGAGATCTGACCATCCTTTTGGGCATTGGCATCAACAGCGCCCCCTTGCGGGAAAAAATTGCCGGCAACGAGCAGGTGCATTACCTGGCAGCTTTGCCGCCGGACGCAGCGCCGGCATTATTGGCCATCCCCTTGTCGGCCTATGCCGTCTGGCCCTGCCGGCATAATCAGCGGCTGCAGGCCCAGGGTGAGGGGCATTACAGCATCCGCTATGCCGGCCACTCTCAGAGCGAGGCCGGGCAGCAGGTCATCCTCTTTGATCCTGCCATATTCAAGAAGGCCCGGCGGGAACTACGGGATAAAATCCAAAAGTTACGGCAGGATCTGATCGTCTGGCAGAGGGAGCTGCGCCAGCTGCCGGTGGACCAGTTTGCCGTGGAGATGCAAAGCCGTTTCGCCAACCGCTGCCGGGATATGGGGCTTACCGACGAAATTATGGACCTAGCCTGTCACCGGGAAAACGGCAAGACCTTTGTCCGGCCGCGGTTAAACCGGCACTATTGCGCCGGTCTCCTCAAACGGATGGGCAAATTTGTCATCCAGACGGATCGTCAAGATTGGTCACCAGAGGAATTCTGTGATCTGGCGGTGGAGCGGGGCCTCCTGGGCGACAGCCCCAACCGCTCCCAGACCATCTTCCAGTCCGCCCTGACGCCGCAATATCATTGGACCGACTCGAAGATTCCCATCCACATTTTCGTCTGCATGGTGGCTCTGACCTATCTCTGCTTCCTGAACAGCCGCCTGGCGGCCGCCGGCCTGCTGGTCAACGCCAAAGAGGCCATGGAAGAGATGCGGGCTTTAAAGACGGCCATTTTCCTGCTTTCCGAGGATACCAAGCCTTTGCGCCTCTTTGAGGAGCCCACGGATCTGCAGCTCCAGATTATTGAGGCCCTGGGATATGAAATGGACGAAGGGAGGCTGGTGCCGCAGCAGCGTGCCGGCAGCGACGGCGAGGCCATCGAAGCGGGCCGCAAACAGTAGAAAATGTTTGGGCGGCAACGGCGCCGAAATAATTATTGAATAAAAACATCGGGGCGGGCCTGAGGACCCGCCCCATTATCGTTTCCCTCTGCTCAGTGTCCCCTTCCCCGGTTGCCCCGGCCAAAGCCTCATCAACCTGGCGGCCTACTTCCTGAATCCTCTCCCCGCTCCCCCTCGGCGCCAAGCTCACCGCGCCTGGCTTAGCCATATTTGCCCGAGATATAATCTTCGGTCCGTTCGTCGCGGGGGCGGGTGAAAATGGCGGAGGTGGGACCGAACTCCACCAGATCGCCCAGGAGCATGAACCCGGTGTCGCTGGAGACCCGGGCCGCCTGCTGCATGTTGTGGGTGACGATAATGATGGTGTAGGCCTTGGCCAACTCCTGCATGAGGTCCTCCAACTGCAGGGTGGCCAGAGGATCCAGGGCGGAACAGGGTTCGTCCATGAGCAGGATCTCCGGCTCCACGGCCAGGAGGCGGGCGATGCAGAGGCGCTGCTGCTGCTCTTCCGTCAGGCTGAGGGCCGACTGGCCCAGCCGGTCCTTGAGTTCGTCCCAAAGGTGGACGGCCTTAAGGGAGCGGACCAGGATTTCCTCCAGTTGATTTCTGTTCGGGCGGCCATGCAGGGTCGGACCATAGACGATGTTATCGTAAATGGACAGAGGAAAGGGGTTGGGCCTTTGGAAGACCATCCCCACCTTTTTCCTGAGTTGCATGAGGTTGGTCTCCCGATGGTAAATGTTTTCCCCGTCAATGAGCACCTGCCCGGTAATGGAAACCCCGTCGATGAGATCGTTCATCCGGTTCAACACCCGCAGCAGGGTGGATTTGCCGCAACCGGAGGGACCGATGAGGGCGGTGATCCGCTGGCGGGCAAAACTGACGTTGATATTTTTCAGGGCATGAAATCTCCCGTAATAGAGATCGAGATGCCGGATGGTGATGATGTCTGGGTTCATGGATGCTAGGTACTCTTTTGGCTGCCCGGCCCGCCAACCCTGCGGCCCGTCGGCCGGAATATGGTTGAGTTCCCCTCTTCCCCGTGCCCTTACCCAAAGCGGCCGGAAATGTAGTCGTCGGTTTCTTTCTGTTTCGGCACCATAAAGACTTCCGGTGTGACGCCGTATTCCACCAGCCGGCTCATGAGGAGAAAGGCCACTTTGTCGGAGCAGCGGGCGATCTGTTTGGTGTTGTTGCTCACCAAGACAATGGTGAAATCTTTTTTCAATGCCGTCAGGGTCTCTTCGATCCGGGCGGTGGAAATGGGGTCCAGGCCGCTGGTGGGCTCATCCAAAAGGATGACCTCCGGCGCCATGGCCAGGGTGCGGGCCAGGCAGAGACGCTGCTGCTGGCCGCCGGAGAGTTTGAGGGCCGAATCATGCAGCCGGTCTTTCACTTCATCCCACAGTTGGGCCGCTTTCAGGCTGTTTTCCACCAGTTCGGCCAGGTCGTCCCGGTGCTGGGGCTTTTTTTGCAAACGGGGCGCAAAGGCCAGGTTTTCGTAAATAGAACGGGGCAGCGGCACCGGCTTGGCAAATACCATGCCGATGCGGCGGCGCAGGCTGTCCACGTCGTAATGCGGCGCCAGGATCTCTTCGTCGTCCAGGCGAACGCTGCCCTGGATACGGACGTTGGGGATGAGGTCGCACATGCGGTTCAATACCCGCAAAAAAGTCGTTTTGCCGCTTTTGGCCGGTCCCATCAGTCCCAGAATTTCGCCCTGATAAATATCCAGATTGAGCCCCTGGATGGCACAGTGCGACCCGTAGTGAAACGTCAGTTCTCTCACCTGAATTTTGACGGGCAGCATCCCAGGTCCTTCGGGCTCCTTATTGATATTTCCTCAGAAAACGCTGCATCAGGGTGTAGGCAGTGATATTGATCAATAAAATGGAAATGATCAGAATGGCCGCGGTGCCATAGGCATTGGGCATGGACAGACCCTCTCGGGCCAGGATATAAAAATGCACTGCCATGGACCGGCCCGAATCAAAGAGGCTGGTGGGCGTGCGCAAGGAAGCCCCGGCCGTAAACAGGACGACCGCGGTTTCACCGATGGAACGGCCGATACTCAGGACGATGCCGGTCATGATCCCCGGCAGGGCGCAGGGCAGGACCACCCGGGTGATGGTCTGCCATTTACTGAGCCCCAGAGAGAAGCACACGTCCTGGTATTCTTTTGGCACCGCTTTCAAGGCCTCTTCGCTGGTGCGGATGATGGTCGGCAATATCATAATGGCCAGACTGAGGCCGCCGGAAAGCATGGACCAGCCGAAATTCAGTTTGATGACAAACAGGACGAACCCAAACAGTCCCAGGATAATGGAGGGAACTCCGGCCAGACATTCGGCGCCGAAGCGGATGAGGCGGGTCACCCAACCCTCCAAAGTATATTCGGTCAGATATATGGCACTCCCTACTCCCAGGGGGGAGGCCACCACTAAGGCGATGAGGGTCAGGTAGAGGGTGCTCACCAGCGTCGGGAAGATCCCCCCGGCCCGGCCCATATCTTCAATATCGTGCCACAAAAAGCTCAGAGAAAGCTGGGGCAGGCCCTTTATGGCAATAAAGGTAATGATGAAGATGAGCACGAAAATGGTCAGACCGGTGAGGCACCACAGGAGGCTCTTGACCAAGCGTTCCGTCAGGAGGGGATCGACGCGCATAGCCCCGGTTATCTCCGCCCAGCGATGAGGGTGGCGGCGGTGTTCAGGATCATAATGATGATGAATAAGACAATGCCGGTGGCAAAGAGGGCCTCCCGATGGGCCCCGGAGGCATACCCCAACTCCAGAGCGATGTTGGCGGTCAGGGTGCGGACCGAATCCAGGATGGAGGTGGGAATGCTCAAGGCATTGCCAGCCACCATGATCACGGCCATGGTCTCGCCGATGGCCCGCCCCATGCCCAGAATGATGGCGGTGATGATCCCGGAGCGGGCCGCCGGCAGGACGAGTTTGCGGACCGTCTGCCACTGCGTCGCCCCCAGGGCAATGGAGCCTTCCCGATACAGAGTCGGGACGGCATGCATGGCATCTATGGAAATACTGATCACCGTGGGCAGGATCATAATGCCCAGAATCAGCGAGGCCGCCAACAAAGAGAGGCCCGGGCCGCCCAAATAAGTGCGAATGAGCGGGACCAGCAGGATCACCCCCAGGAACCCATAGACGACGGAGGGGATGCCGGCCAACAGCTCAATGGTTGGTTTAAGGATCCGGGTCAGGGATGGCGGCGCAAACTCCGCCAGGACAATGGCACAGCCCAGGGCCAGGGGGACGCCGAAGATCAGGGCGCCCAGGGTAACGTAAAGAGAGGAGAGGATCATGGCCAGGATGCCGAAGTGGCCTTTGGTGGGGGCCCAATGGGCACCGAAGATAAAATGGCTCAGGCCGGTTTTGAGAATAATGGGCAGGCCTTCCAAAAAGATGAAGATGGTTATCAAGGCCAACGAACCGATGGCTGACAGCGCCAACAGCAGCAGGGCTTTCTCGATCAACTTCTCTCGTGTCAGCATGGCAGGGTCAGTGCACTCCGATTAATCCCTCTTTTTCCAATAATACCTGGCCCTGGGGGCTCAAGACAAAGGAGCAGAACTCCTGGGCCAAGCCGGTGGGCTCCCGGGCGGTGACAAACAGGAAGCGGCGGGTTAATTTGTACAAATTTTTCTTGATATTGGCGCCGGTGGGCAGGACGCCGTCAATGGCCAGGGCCTTCACCTGCTGGTCCACCAATCCGCATGAGATATAGCCGATGGCATGGGGATCATGGGCCACAATCTCCCGCACCGCGCCGTTGGAATCCTGCACCAGGGCCGAGGGCGTTATCTCCATTTTATCCATGACCAGTTCTTCAAAGGCGGTGCGGGTGCCGGAACCCTCCTCCCGGGTAATGACATGCATCCCATGGGGTTTAAGCCCCAGGGCGCTCCAGTCCTTGATGCCGCCGGCAAAAATCTGCCGCAAGGTCGCCAAAGAGATATTATCCAGCGGACAGCTGGGGTGAACGATAACGGCAATGCCATCCCAGGCGATGACAGCTTCGTGGAGTTTTTTTTCCTCGCCGTGCAATTCCCGGGAGGAAGCACCGATCTGCGCTGCCCCTTGCTGCACCGCCATAATGCCGGCACTGGAGCCGCCCCCCTGGACGTTGATGAGCAACCCCGGACATTGCTTCATGTAGACTTCGGCCAGCTTTTCGGCAAAAGGCTGCACGGAAGTCGAACCCGCAATGGTGATGGTCTGGCCCCCCCGCTCCCTTTGGCCGCAAGCCGACAGCGACAGAATCAAAAGCATTAGGAGCACAAATGAGAAAAGGCGAGGCAGGGGGGGAAACCGGGAATTAGTGAAACTCTTCATCCAGGTAATCCAAGGTGGCCTTCTGATGGCGAATGATCCGGCCTTTCACCATGAACACCACCATTTCGCAGATATGAACAGCATGGTCGCCGATGCGTTCCAGGAATTTGGAGATCATGAAAGCCCGCATAATATTGTGCATGGTCCGCAGATCCTGGCCTTGCATGCTCTTGAGGGCGTCCAGGAGATAATCTTTATAGAGGCGGTCGATGGCCTGATCACCCCGGGCGGTCCGCAAGGCCAGGTCGGCGTCCCAGTCAACAAAGGCCTTGAGGCTGGCGGCCAGCAACTCCCGAGCCTTGGCCGCCATGGTCAACTGCAGGGTCAAATCCACCCGGTCTTCCAGGGCTGCAATCAGGTCCAGGGCGTAGTGGCTGATATTGCCGGCCAGATCGCCGATGCGCTCCAGGGTAGTGATAATCTTCATGGCAGTGGTAATGAAGCGCAAGTCAGTGGCCGCCGGCTGATAAAGGGCGATCATGGTCAGACAGGTTTCGTCAATATCCACTTCCAGGCTGTTAATCTGGTGATCACCGGCAATGGTGGCCAGGGCCGGGCCCTCTTCCCAGGTCTCCAGGCTCATACAGGCCTGAGCAATGGCGTTGGTGACCATATCCCCCAAAGTCAGGATCTTCTGGCGCAGACTGTGAAGCTCCTGCTCGAATTTGCGAGAGGCATGCTCCTTATACACGTCGTTTCTCTCTCCTTACCACTTCCGGCAGGCGACAACTGACCCCGTACTTTGAAGGCACCATTAACTAGTGTTCATCCGGAAACGATTTCCATGAGCGCTGTTGCCCTGGTGGCACCGGGTTTCCGGCCGGTGCCACCAGGAACCGTCCAACGACCAAAGATGATCAGTTGTGAAGATAAACCCGGAGTCGATTGG
>CALGOE010000061.1 GCA_937958145.1 uncultured Desulfobacca sp. | reverse complement strand
GGCCAGCGGCCCCCAGGCCTATGATATGGTCAAGGCCGGCAGCGAGCCCATCGATCTGGTTGTCCTGGACATGGTCCTGCCGGGTTGGAGCGGCCGGGAAACCTTTCAACGCCTGCAGGAACTGGATCCCCAGATCAAGGTCTTGCTCTACAGCGCCCACAGCATCGATGAGGACGTCCATCTCATGCTGGAGAAAGGGGCCCTGGGCTTCCTGCAGAAACCCTCCCGTCTGGCCGCCTTATCCCAGAAAATCGCCGAGATCCTGGGGAGTCCACCGCAGGAAGCCGAAGCCCCGGCAGCCAACCCACCGGCCAAGACCGATGGTCGGGTGCATCTCACCGGCATAGTACCCTAGTCTGCTCGCAGCGGGGTTTGGGGAGGGGATAGCGGGGGCTAGGATCCTGGCCCACTCCCCTGAAGCCTGTAACCCAGGCCCTGGATCCGGAGAGTGCCGGGCTGCAGCAGAGCGCCGGCAACCTCGATGGACACGTCCAGGAACCGGCGAATCACCCAGATATTGGTCAGCAGGTGGCGGGTGACAGCCTCGGTGCTGAGGGTGGTGGGGCCGGCGGCCAGGGCCGCATACAGGAGGATCTGGTCGGCCAGGTGGCGGTCCACCCCGGCCGCGGCGGTGCGATAATCCCGAAAGGCCTGGACGGCTTCCCGGGCCACTTCTTCAGCCGGCTTGCCTTTGGCTCCCAAGGCCGAAAAACCGGCCTGGGGCCCCCAGAGAAAGACAAAACTCCCCGGTCCTCGGCTCGGCGGTTGTTCTTCCCGGATCGGCAGGGGCCAGGGCAGGAGGGTGCGCAAGGCTTGACTCTGACGCCGGACCACATGCTCCGGGAGGTTGGCTGCCGCCGATAGGGCTTGAAACGCGGTGGGCGCAGGGGGCGTGGTCCACTCCACGCCCTGGAGGCGGGTCACCGGGGTGACGTGCAGGTGGATCTCGCCCCCGCCCCGGGGATAGAAACCCCAGCGCCGGATCTCGGCGCTGACGGTCAGCCCCATCTGCCGCACAGCCGGCAGGAACACCTCGGCAAAATAATGAAACGGCGGACTCCAGGGGACATGGGTACCGCCGAGCAGGACCAGAGAGGATGGCTGCCGAGCCCAGGCCAGGACCGGCAAAAGCGTCTGGGCCAAAAGGGTGACAGCGCCGGCACTGCCCGTGCGCTGGGCCACATCAAAACGATAGCCGCCGGGGACGATGCCGTGGGGGGAAAAGGTGAGGCAGGTGGCGCCCAGGTCGGCGCCGCTCAGCGTGGCCCGGGTTATGGTGGCCAGCGCCTGGACCGCGGTCAGATGCTGGGGGCGGAGGCCGGGTTGGGGACGTCCGGCCCGGATGTTCTCAAGTCGTACCGTGGTGCCGGTGAGGGCAGCCAGAGCCAAGGCCGTCCGGACAATCTGGCCGCCCCCTTCGCCATACGATCCGTCGAGAACCAACATCGGCAGGATCAATCATCCAGAATAAAGATCACTTCCAACCGGACCCGATAGGTGTCTATCTTGCCATCTTTGACGGAGACCCGATGCTCCACCACCCGCATGCCGGTAATGCCCCGCAGCGTCTTGGAAGCCCGGGCAAAGCCGACGTTGACGGCTTCCCGGAAGCCGACGGGAGACTCGGCGATGATCTCAGTTACGCGTGCCACCTGTTCTTTTCCCATGGTGCTTCCTCCTTTTTTCTGACCGTCAATTACCCGGCCCAAATGGTAAGGATAGCATAAATTTTTTTTGAAAAATTTGCAAGTTCACCGATCCCCCGGGGGCACCGCAGCGCTGGCTGACCACGGGGGGCGGAAACAAAGAGATGTGCCCATGCCCACCCACTCCCGACAGAGCCGCGCCGTCATCTATGATCTGGACGGCGTCTTGGTCGATTCCCTGGCCGCCAATGTGGCCTATTATAATCGCCTGCTCCAGCATTTCAATCTGCCCCCGGTGCAGCCGCAACACCTGGAGCTCGTCCAGACCCGCACCTCCCGGGAGGTGATAGAGCATTTTTTCCCCGACCCCGCCTTGGCGGCTGCCGCCCGGGCCTATGAGCAAGAGATGGAAAATGACGGCATCCTCCCCCTGATCCGGCTGGAGCCGTATGTGCTTCAGACCCTCGGCGCCCTGCGGGCTCACTGCCGGACCGCCGTTGCCAGCAATCGGGGCAAAAGTCTGCCCCTGGTTCTGGCTTATCACCGCCTGGAGACTCTGTTCGACCTCACCGTCAGCAGCGCCCAGGTGCGGGCTCCCAAGCCGCACCCCCAGTATCTGCAGATCATCCTCAAGGCCTTTGCCCTGTCGCCTCAGCAGGCCATCTATGTGGGCGACGCCGACGTCGATGCCCAATTGGCGGCAGCGGTGGGAGTCCCTTTTGTGGCGTATAAAAATCCCCGCCTGCCGGCCTGGGCCCATATCCGCGACCATCGGCAGATATTCCCCCTGCTGGACCTGCCGCCGGCAAGAAACCCGGCGCCGCCAAGCGATGATCGGGACAAATAAAAAAGGGTCACGAGATGGTTGCCCATGACCCTTTTTTCTGATTGGGAAGGATTGGTGGAGATGACGGGATTCGAACCCGTGGCCTCTAGCATGCGAGGCTAGCGCTCTCCCAGCTGAGCTACATCCCCATTGTTAATTGAATGTTTATCTATTTTTTCAGGAGCTGTCAAGTCTTGGCGGGAAATATCGGGGCAAGACAGGGCATTGGGCCCCAGGGGCTTGGCCAGGGCAAACTTCACCCCCGCCGCGGCCAAAGGCGCCGCGGCAAGCACGTCCCAGGAATTGCGCAGGAGTTTTTAAGCTCTGGCTGGCGGTCGGCGACTGCCAGTGGTCTGCCGTAATACCTGATAGAGATCCCGCAGCCGCATGAAGGTCTGGCGGGTATCGCTGGTAAGGGTAATATGGCCGCGGGCTAAACAGGCTGAGGCCATTTCTTCAGAAATTCCTAACAATTGGGCCACGTCAGTGTCGCCGCCGGGATGAGTCATGTTTCGTTCCATGGGAATGCCTCCAGATGGCCAAACAAAAATTTTCTCTAAACATAATGAGAAATCATTAAATCTCGGCTTGGTGTTCGTTAGAATTTAGTGAGCCTTTGTGATGTTGTGCAATCTGGGAAAGGGGCATTGACAACAATGCTCCCTTGCCGTTAGATTGAACCTGGCGTCCGGCCAGAAAGAAAACGTCAAACCGTCTTGGCATCTGGTTTGGGGCGGAGATAAACTTTACCAGGGGGGCGACTGGCTCTGCCCCCTTCGGCCCGCTTGCCTGCGCATACCCTCGTCGCAATGATGAGCCTCCGGCACCAAGGCTTATCACAAGCGGCAGCCACAGACCTTTAGGTCGGTGCCAGGATTATTTTCGGAAGAGCAGCATGAAATATCGTCCCCTCATGATCCTGGGGGCCGGCTCGGATGTGGGCAAAAGCATCCTGGTGGCGGCCCTCTGTCGTATTTTTCGCCAGGAGGGCCTGCGGGTGGCCCCCTTCAAGGCCCAAAACATGGCCCTGAACAGTTTCATCACCCCGGAGGGGGGGGAAATGGGCCGGGCCCAGGTGGTCCAGGCCCAGGCCGCAGGTCTGACCCCGCACGTGGACATGAACCCCATTCTCCTGAAGCCCAGCAGCGCCGTGGGGTGCCAGGTTATTGTGCACGGCAAGGTCTACGGCAACCTGCAAGCCCGTGACTACTATGAGCACAAGCCCAAACTGATCCGCAAGGTGATGGCGTCCTATCGGCGTCTGGCCGCAGCCTACGATCTGATCATTTTGGAAGGCGCAGGCAGTGCCGTTGAATTGAACCTGAAGGCCAACGATCTGGTCAATTTCAGTATGGCCAAACGGGCCAAGGCGGCAGTGCTGCTGGTGGCCGATATCGACCGGGGCGGCGTCTTTGCGGCCACCATCGGCACCTATCATCTGCTCAGTGCCAAGGAACGACAGCTGCTGCAGGGGTTTATCATTAATAAATTCCGGGGCGACCGGTCCCTGTTCGACCAGGGCGTCCAGATCATTGAGCAGCGCACCAAAAAACGGGTGGTGGGGGTGGTCCCCTTCATCCCTGACCTGCGGTTGCCCCAGGAAGACAGCGTGGCCTTGGACCGGAAGATGACCCAGGCCGGCGGCCCGGCGGCCGATACCTTGCAGATCGGCGTCATCCGCCTGCCCCACATCTCCAACTATACCGATTTCGATCCCTTGGAACAGGAGCCAGGGGTGGCCCTGCGCTATCTGAACCACCATGATTCCCTGGATCACCTGGATCTGATCATTTTGCCCGGGACCAAGAATACCATCGCTGATCTGAGGTATCTGCAGGAGACGGGACTGGCCGCTCAGATCGTCGCCTTTGCCCAGGCCGGCGGCCGGGTTCTTGGTATCTGCGGCGGCTTCCAGATGCTGGGGCAGGAAGTGCGGGATCCCTTGGGGGTGGAAGGGCCGGTCGCCCGGGCCCCGGGCCTCAACCTGCTGCCGGTGGTCACCACCATGGCCGGAGAAAAAACCACCACCCAGGTGACGGGGCGATTTCTGGAGCTGCCGTCCCAGCCGGCCATTCAGGGGTATGAAATCCACATGGGGGTGACCGCGGCCAAAGGGGAGGGGAGGCCGGTCTGCCGATTCGACCAGGGCCGGGAGGGAACAACTCCCCACCTGGACGGCTGGACCCGCCCGGATGGGCGCATCTGGGGCACCTACCTCCATGGCCTCTTTGACAGCGATCCCTTCCGTCGGGACTGGCTGGCAGCCCTGCGCCGGGATCGGGGCCTGGCAGGAGGGGAAGCTGCGTCTGCCCCCTTTGAACAATTCCAGGAAGAGCAGTTTGACCGGTTGGCCGCGGTAGTGCGGCAGCATCTTGATCTGGCCTTCTTAAAGCAGATCGTCATACCCGACAAGCCGAAATAGCCTTAAATATGATACGGATGGCCGGCCCGGATGGTGGCGGCGCGGTAGAGCTGTTCCAGGAGGATCACGCGGCTCAGCTCATGGGTCAAGGTGAGGCGGGACAGGGAAAGATGATAATGGGCGGCCTGCCTGACCGCGGCCGCCAGACCCAGGTGGCCGCCGATAACAAAGACTAAGGGCGTGGCTGCCGCGGTGGCCAGGTGGTCCAGCCAGGAGGCCAGCCCCTCCGAGGTAAATTCCTGGCCGTCGGCCTCCAAGGTGATGATCCGCCCGGATTTGGGCAGGCGCGCCAGAATCCTGGCGCCCTCCCGGTCTTTGATCTGCTCCGGTGTCAGTCCCTCCGGTTTTTCGGCCCGCACCGTCACCAGTTCCAGGGGATGGTAGAACTGCAGGCGTTTGGCATAAAAGGCCATGCCTTCCTGCACAAAGGCGGCGCGGGTTTTCCCCACCATGAGAATGACCATGGGCAGACCGGCCATCAGGGCGTTGCCGGGGGCTGAGCCGGTTCGCCGTTTTGCAGCAGGAAGCGTCCCTGGGCGTTGGCGATGAGGCGATTATCAGTCAGGCGGATGATTTCACCCTGGGCCTTGAGGCGGCGTCCTTTCGTTTCCACCAGACGACCCCGGGCCAGGATGTCTTGGCCGGGCGCCAGGGGCTGGCGGAACTGGATATCCAGCCCTAAAGTTACCACCGGACCGGCAAAATGCCAGATGGCGTGGGTCATGATCTCATCCAACAGGGTGGCCAGGATGCCGCCGTGAATGATATCCTGCCAGCCGACATACTCGGGCGCCAACGTCAGGCGGCTTTCGGCCGTGGGCTCCTGATCCAGATAGGTAACGCGCATCCTGAGGCCGATGGGATTGCGGCGGCCGCAGGCAAAACAGTAGTCGTCAAAGGTGGGTATGGTCATGGGCAGTCCGCCTCGCCGGGCCGCCGCCGCGGCCGCGGCAGGGTTATTTTGATTGTCTTGGGAGCTTTTTTGCTATAAAGAATAATCATTATAGTCAGCTCTGGTGAAGGATGCAACCTGTCGTGGTCCAAGGTCAACGACTTCAGACCCAAAAAAGGGTTTTGATGTGTTCAGGAGGTTGAGAGCATGCGACTGACCGAGATCTGGCAAAAGAAGCGGCCTACCATCTCCTTTGAGCTCTTCCCCGCCCGCACCCCGGAAGCGGCGGCGGCTCTGGAGCGGGTCATTGATCAGTTATATTACCTGGAACCTGATTTCATCGGCATCACCTTCGGGGCCGGCGGCTCCACCCGGGAAGGCTCCCGCCTGCTGGTGGACAAGCTCCTGAATGATAAAGAAATGGAGGTGGTGGCCTATTTTGCCGGCTATGGGCTGCCTCCTGATTACATCCACCTGATCTTGGAGGATTACCAGGGTCTGGGGGTGGAAAACGTCCTGGTGGTCCGGGGCGACCCTCCCCATGGCCAGCCGGATTTCAAACCCCATCCCCAGAGTTTCGCCCATGCCTCGGACCTGATGGCCTTTATCCGGCCGGAATTTCCCTTCTGTCTGGGCGTCGCCGGCTATCCGGAAGGGCACATCGAAGCGGAGAGCCGGGAGAAAGACCTGGCCTATCTCAAGCTCAAGGTCGACCAGGGGGCGGAGTTCATCATCACCAATTATTTCTATGACAACCGTTTCTTCTTTGATTTTGTGGCAAACTGCCGGGCTTTGGGGATCACCGTCCCGATTCTGCCCGGTATTATGCCCATTTTCAGCCTCAAGATGCTGCACCAGTTGGCCAAGCTCTGCGGCGCCAGTATTCCCCCGGCCCTGACGGACCGGCTGGCGGCCTTGCCCGCGGGGGATCAGAAAGCCCTCCTCCAATTCGGCATTGATTTTGCCACCGAGCAATGCCGGGAGCTTCTTCAGGCCGGGGTGGTGGGCCTGCATTTTTATACCATGGACCGGAGTCAGGCCACCAGCGCCATTGTCTCCCGCCTCCGCCACGAAGGCCTGCTGGGGCCATGAGCCGTGACCCGTGGGTGAGGGGCTGCGGCCGATGCTCGTGATGGCTTAACGCCGGCCTGGGCAGGCCGGCCGCGGCCAACACTCCGGCAACCCGGGCCCATTCTTGACAAGGCTAAGGCTGGGACATACAATAACACTCACAGAACCCAATGGAAATACTTAATTTTTTTTCTCTGACAGACCGGGCCTGGGCCGCCTCGGCCCCCGGCGCGGCCGTGTCCGATCTGGACATCATCCCGTTGATCCTCAACGCCGGGCCGGTGGTCAAGGCGGTTATGCTGATCCTGCTGATGTTCTCGGTGGCCTGCTGGGGGATCATCTTTGCCAAGCTCATTCAGTTATCCCGGGCCAGGAAGCAGACTGCCGAATTTCTCGACATCTTTTGGTCAGCCCGCAACCTCTCCACCGCCTACCATGAGACCCGGCACCTGGAAGCCTCACCGGTGGCGGCCATCTTCCGCCTGGGCTATCTGGAGTTGGGCAAACTCATGCAGGCCCAGAGCCATGGCGATAGTGCCGAACGGGATCCGCTGGGGTCCATTGCCGTGCGGGGGGCCGGTTTGGAGAACGTCCATCGTTCTCTGCGCCGGGCCATGAATTCCGAAAGCGCCCGGCTCTCCCGGGCCATCACCTTTCTGGCCACCACGGGCAATACCGCCCCCTTTATCGGCCTGTTCGGCACGGTCTGGGGCATCATGACCTCTTTCCGGGGCATCGGCCTGAAAGGCAGCGCCAGTCTGGCAGTGGTGGCGCCGGGTATCTCCGAAGCCCTGGTGGCCACGGCCGTGGGGCTGGCCGCAGCCATCCCGGCGGTGGTGGCTTATAATTACTTTCTCAGCAAGGTCAGGGTCCTGGAGACTGAGATGGGCAATTTCAGCCATGACTTTCTTAATATCATCGAACGGGACCTGTTGCGGCGGGCCCAAGGCGGAGAACGGTAAGCCATGGCCATGGGCAGCGGTTCGGGCAATGGCCCCATGTCCGAGATCAACGTCACCCCGCTGGTGGACGTCATGCTGGTGCTTCTGGTCATTTTCATGGTGACGGCCCCCATGATGACCACCGGCTTGGATGTAAACCTGCCCCAGACCAAGGCAGGGGCCCTGGATGAGACAACGCCCCCCATCATTGTCTCCATTACCGGTCAGAATCTGATCTACGTCAATGATCAGCGGGCCTCCCTGGAAACGTTGGCCGCGGCGGTAAAGGCCCAGCAGCATGGGCCTGCCAAACACCAGGTATTCCTCAAAGCAGATAAAACCGTGCCCTATGGCGTGGTCGTCCAAGTCATGGGGGCGCTCAAGGCGGCGGGCATAGAAAAACTGGGCATGGTCACGGAGTCGCCGACGCCCTCCGAAGGATAGCGAGCCGTATGCACCACGGAGACTATCCCGAACCGGCCCCCTCCGATCATCTGGGCCGGATGCTGCTCATTTCCATGGTCTTCCATCTGGCGATTTTTGGCGCCCTGGTGTGGTATAATGCCAAAACTGTGCCGGCCAAGCCGGTAGTGCCAACCTACACCGTGGATCTCGTCAACCTGCCCCTGCCGCCCCCGCCAGGGCCCAAGACCGAAGCCGCGGTGGAACCGAAGCCGCCGGGACCATCGCCAGTCCCCACGGTTGAGGCTCAGCCCAAACCCGGTCCCACCGCGGCACCGACCCCGAAGTTGCCCAAGGCCGCGGCGCCCAAGCCTACCCCCGTGGAAAAAGCCCCGACGCCGCCGGTCCAGCCGCCACCTCCCCCCAAGCCGGCGGCTCCGGCCCAACCGGCTCCCGTTAAGCCTGTGGCGGCGCCGCCGCCGGTGGCCAAGGCCCCGGTGGTCAAGCCGGTCCCCAAACCCGCGGCGCCGGTTAAACCGGCAACCCCGGCCCACCCGCCTGAATCGGTGCCTTTGGGTCCCAAACCGGCGCCGGCCGTGAAAAAGGGAGAGGCCCCCAAGCCAGTGCCCGATCCCAAGGTGGTTAACGACCAGGCGACAAAGGCCGCGGCAGAAGCCGCCGAGAAAGCGAAAAAAGCCGAGGCCGCCGAGGCGGCCAAGAAGGCGGCGGAAGCGAAAGCCGCCGAGGCCAAGGCCGCCGCCAAGGCTCGGTCCGAACAGTTGGCCAGAGAGTTGGCCGCGGCCCAGGAAAAGGCCGCCGCCGCCGCCCGGGAACGGCAGATTCAGGAATCCGTCCGGGGCGTGGAAAAAGGCTTGGCCGCCAAGGCCCGGGATCAGGCCTATAAAGAAGCCGTGGGGCAGGCCGCGGCCCGGATCAGCGCCGGCAAGGTCAGCGCCAAAGTTTCCCAAAGCGGCGGCGGCGGCAGTGGCGGCGGCGGCAGTATGGGACCGGCCCAAACCGCGGCCTACGGCGCCCAGATTTCCGCCGTGGTGCGGCGCCATTGGCAGCCCAATTGCCTGCAGCGCAGTAACATGCAAAACTTAAAGGCAGTGATCGTGGTCCGCATCCAGGCTGACGGCACCATCGCAGCTTCCTGGTTCGAAAAAGAATCGGGGGACCGTCTCTTTGACCAATCGGCCATGAGCGCCGTTACCCGTTCCAGTCCCCTGCCGCCCCTGCCCCCGGGCCAGGAAAAAATAGAAATCGGCATCACCTTTACTCCCGAATGGAAGGCAAGCTCATAATGAAAAATCTGCCATGGCAACCATCTTGCGTGTTCAGAACGTTGGTTTTCATCTCCCTCCTTATATTCATCGGCCTCGGGGGCCCCAAGGCGGTGCTGGCCCAGGGCCGGGAATATGTGGACGTGAAAGCCCCCCTGGCCCAGAAATATGTCATCGCCGTCCCCAACCTGCAGGGACCCGGCGAGGCCGGGCCGGAATTCGGCACTGCCCTGGCGGCCCAGGCCAACCGTGATCTCAAGGTTTCCGGACATTTCACGGTCCTGGATCCTGCCGCCTTCGACGCCAGTCCCATCGGCACGGCCCCCAGCACCGCCAGGCTGAGCGCCCTGGCGGCCCTGGGCAGCAATCTGGTCATTGCCGGGGCCTGGCAACACGAGGGCCAACAGCTGCTCCTGGACCTGCGCCTGCTGGAACCCGGTTCGGGCAAAATGCTGCTGGGGAAACGCTATCGGGGCGGTAAGAATGACGGCCCCCGCATGATGTCCCAGTTCGTCAATGAAATCGTCCTCTATCTGACCGGGGAACGGGGCCTGCCCCAGGGACGCCTGGCCTTTGTCAGCGGCAGCACCGATAAAAAAGAGATATATCTCATGGACTTGGGCGGCCAGGCCAAACAACTGACCCGTCTGGGCACCCTGACCCTGACCCCGGCCTGGGCCCGGGACGGCAGCGAGATTTTCTTCTGCTCCTACCGCGGCGGTTTTCCGGCCCTCTATGCCGTCAATCCCGGCTCCGGCAGCATCCGGAAGCTGGCCAGTCACGGCACCCTGAATGTAACGCCGGCCGCCGGTCCCGGGGGGCTCCTGGCCGCCACCCTCAACCAAGACAAAGACCAGGAAATCTATCTCCTGGACCGGCAGGGCAACATCAGGCAGCGGCTCACCAACAGCCCGGGGATCGATGTCTCGCCGACTTTTTCACCGGATGGCAGTCAGATCGCCTTTGTCTCCAACCGGGCCGGCAGTCCCCAGATCTTCATCATGTCCAGCAGCGGCGGCCAGGCCCGTCGCCTGACCATGAGCGGTTCTTATAACGTCTCCCCCTCGTGGTCGCCCAAAGGCGATCTCATCGCCTACGCCGGTCGGGCCCGCGGCGGTTTCCAGATCTTTGTGATTTCCCCGCAAGGCGGCAGCCCCCGGCAGATTACCCAGGAAGGGAGCAACGAAAGCCCCACCTTTTCCCCTGATGGCGCCTTCATCGCCTGCAGTTCCACCCGGGACGGCAAACCGGCCATTTATGTCGTCAACGTCAAGACCGGGGCCGCCACCAGGGTCACCAACCTGCCCGGCGCCCAGACGCAACCGGCCTGGGCCCCCAACTAAAGGGACGGCGGGAAACTTCGCACTGCCGGCCAGGAGAAACGGGGAACCGCGCTATGCTCCAAGTCCGCAACCTTTATGCCTATTACGGCAAGATCGAAGCCCTGTCCGGGGTCTCCTGCCATGTCAATCAGGGCGAAATCGTCGCCCTGATCGGGGCCAATGGCGCCGGTAAGACCACCCTTTTGAACGCCCTCTGCGGTCTGGTCCATGCCAAGGGCAAGGTGACCTTTCAGGGGGAACCGTTGCTGACGGTGCCGCCGGAAGGTATTGTGGCCCGGGGCATTTCTCAGGTTCCCGAAGGGCGGCAGATCTTTGCCCCCCTGACCGTCGCCGAAAATCTGGAACTGGGGGCCTACCTGCGCCAGCGCCGCAGCCAACGGCAGGAAATCGCCGCGGACCTGGACAAGGTGTACGCCCTGTTTCCCAAACTATACGAACGCCGCCTGCAAGTGGCCGGTACCCTCAGCGGCGGCGAGCAGCAGATGTTGGCCATCGGCCGGGCCCTGATGGCCCGTCCCCGCCTGCTCCTGCTGGATGAACCCTCCCTGGGTCTGGCCCCCGTCATTGTGGACAGCATTATTGCCACCATTGTGAGTCTGCGGCAGCAGGGTGTGACGATCCTCATGGTGGAGCAGAACGCCCGCACGGCCCTCAGTATTGCTGACCGTGGGTATGTGTTGGAAACCGGCCGCATCCTGCTCAGCGGCCCGGCTGCCGCACTGCTGCACGATCGTCAGGTCACGCGCGCCTATTTGGGCAAGGATTACAAGGAATTTACCGAAGGGAGATGAGGCCATGCCGGATTGGCGACAAGAGATTCCCCCCCGGGAAGAATTGGAACTGCTGCAGTTGGAACGGCTGCAGAGCACCCTGACCCGGGCTTACCGACAGGTAAAATTCTATCGGCGGCAATTTGACGAGCGCCAGATCAGGCCCAACGATATTCAGGAATTGACGCAGGTGGCCAAACTGCCCTTCACCACCCGGGCCGACCTGTCCCACAATTACCCTTACGGCCTCTTTGCCGTGCCTCTGCGGGAGGTGGTTAGGATTCAATCGTCGCCGGGCACGACCGCCAATCCCGTGGTCGTGGGGTATACTGCCGGCGATCTGCGCTTCTG
>CALGOE010000060.1 GCA_937958145.1 uncultured Desulfobacca sp. | reverse complement strand
CAGCCCCTTGCCATCCAGGGTTTTGGCCTTGAGGAGCTGTTGGGCAAAGCCGCCGATAATCATCAGGGGATTTTTAATCTCATGGACGATCTGGGAAATGGTATTGCCCACGGCAGCCAACCGCTCGTTTTGACGGAGCCTTTCCTGCAGATCAACGTATTCCGTAATATCCCGGATAATGCCGGTGAAATAAAGATTGCCGCCGATATCCGCCACGGAAAAGGAAATGCTCATGGGAAACTCTTCCCCGTTTTTCCGAAGGGCCGAAAGTTGCACGTGTTTGCCGATAACATGGGCATCCCGGGTGGCGATATAGCGCCGGACATATTCCCGGTGTTGCTCTTTGTGGGGCGGCGGAATGATAATACTGAGATCCTGCCCCATGACCTCATCTTTGGTATACCCGAAGATCTTTTCTGCTCCCTGATTATAACCGACAATCACGTGATCTTCGTTGATGGTGATGATGGCGTCAGCGGCGTTGTCAATGACATTGGCCTGAATCTCGCCGGTAAAACAGCTTTTTTCCAGCTGCGCCAACATTTCCCGGACCACCGGCACGGCTTGGTTGCTGATAATGGGACACTCGCCGGCAATGTGCTGGAGATCCGGGTTCTGCGGGTCCGGCTCCCTGCCGTCCAAAATCAGATGAAAAGGTTGATCCCCCAATTCCTTCCACAGCGCGGCGCAATCCGCCTGAGACAGACCGGGGGGAAGCCCCAAAAGAACTATTTCGAGTTGGGGACAAAGACCATGACTCACGGGCCGAGTCATAAAGCGCTGCTCAACCTGTGGTCGGGTCTGGAGCAGGAGCACGCGGAAGATGTCGGGTAAGGTCATCACTACCGTCTCGCAATGGCGCCTGTCGGCGTTAACAGTTGTGTCTCAGAAGACATGGGCCTCCAGAAGCTTCGTTCCTTAAGGCATTTGGTTGGGGCTCACGGCTCTTGGCCCTCAGCTTCGTCATAGCGTTTGAACACCAGACTGGCGTTGGTGCCGCCAAAGCCGAAGGAGTTGGACAGAGCGTAGCGCAGAGGCACTTCCACGGCCTTTTCCCGGACCAGATTCAGTCCGGCACAGGCGGGATCAAGATTGGCGACATTCATCGTCGGTGGTATCCGACCGTGCTGCAGCGACAGGCAGACAAAAACAGCCTCCACCGCCCCGGCCGCCCCCAGGAGATGGCCGGTCATGGATTTGGTGGCGCTCACCAGCGGCAGGCCTTTGCTGCCCCCGAAAACCTGCCGCAGAGCCGCCGCCTCATTCCTGTCCCCGGTGGGCGTCGAAGTGGCGTGGGGATTGACATAGTCAATCTGTTCAGGCCGCAGGTGCGCATCCTGCAGGGCCATGGCCATACAGCGGACCGCGCCGTTCAGATCCGGGTCGGTGATATGCCGGGCATCGCCGGTCATGCCGAAACCGATGACCTCGGCCAGAATCGTGGCCTGGCGTCGCCGGGCATGTTCCAACTCTTCCAGGATCAGTATACCGGCCCCTTCGGCCATGACAAATCCCTCCCGATCCCGGTCAAAGGGCCGGGAAGCCTCGGTGGGGCGATCATTAAAGTGGGTGGCCAACGCCCCCATGCGATAAAAACCGGCCACGGTCAGGGGCGTTACCGCGGCTTCGGCCCCACCAGCAGCCATCAGATCGGTTTCCCCCAACTGGATGGAACGGTAGGCCGCGCCGATGGCATGGGCCCCCGCCGCACAGGCGGTAGCTAAAGCAACATTGGGCCCCCGGGCCTGAAAGCTGATGGCAACGTTGCCCGCGGCCAGATTGGGCAGCAGTTTCGGGACGGTAAAGGGCGAGACCTTCTTGACCCCCTGCCGGAGGAGGTTTTCGTGCTGTTCCTCCCAACTGCTGACGCCCCCCATGCCGCTGGCAATGATGATGCCCATCCGCTCCGGATCCTCCTGTGCCAGGTCCAACCCGGAATGATTCACCGCCTCCAGGCTGGCGGCCAAAGCTAACTGGGAATACCTGTCGGTATATTTTAAAAGTTTATGGTCTTCTTTGGTGAGAGTTTTCCTGCGGGCCAGCATGATTGCCTTCAGGTCGAAATCTTTGACTTCACCGGCGATTAAGGGAAAATCCTCCGGAGCCCGAAAACGCTCCCGAAATTCGGCCACATCCTTGGCAAAAAGGCTGACCCGAGCAATACCCGATTCACCCCGCAGGAGGCGCGGCCAAACCGTGGCCACATCCTGGCCCAAAGGCGTCATCAGACCCAGACCGGTAACCACCACCCGGCGCATTTCCACGACCTGACCCGTCGGCATGCATATCTCCCCTGGATTTCTTCCCAAAATGGGAATACAATAAAAGCACTTCTGAGAAAATTCTTCTCTAGCCTGCTGCCAGGGCGCAGGCGCGCCTGCTATCGGGAACCCTGAAGCGGCCATCTGGCAACTTGACCGATTTTTTATTATATCCTTTTGTGCCCGGAATTATGACGACAAAACCAGAAATTATTTCCAATGCCGAATTCGTTGCCCTGGTGGACGTCTTTGCCGATGAATTGTTGGATCTCTGTCAGTTCTTTGTCTCCCAGATCGACGGCAAGCTCCCCGATACCGAACGTCTCTTTGCCCGCCTGAGCTACGCCTCCAAGCTGGTGGAAGATTTACTGGATTATCACGGGGCCAAAAATAATCAACAATGGTATCGCTATCGGGAGCTGGTGGCCTCCATCCTCAATTTCTCGGCAGCCGCCTTCACCATGAAACATATTGTCAGCCGCATCAGCTTTTATGAGATCGGGGCGGATGAAGCCTTTATCTTTGCCAGCCAATTGGTGCACCGCTTCCTGATTAACACCCTCACCGACCTCTGTCAAGAGCTGATCACCGAAACCAAAAAGATGGGGCTGAAGCTCTCGCCGCCGACCCTGGTCCGGGAGCAGTTTGCCAACTTATCCTCCAACCGCTATCTGGAGTTCAACATCCTGCCCCAGGACCTCTACGACGAACGCCAACATATTGTCAGGATCACCACCGCTTATCTCAACATTGTCCGCGACTTCGAACTGCTGGGATTTTATAAGCGGTTTCCCACCGGCGAACTGCGTGAGCTCATCCCCACCCGCATCAACGAGGAAATTCTCCGCAAATATGAGATGATTATTCACAACCTGCAGTCTTCCTATGATACCTATATCGGCCGGGATGCCAGCCGCAGCGAAGGTTCAAAATTCAAATCCTTGCGGGACCACATCTCCATCTCCCTCCACCTCCTGGAATTAAGCGGGCGGCTGGCCCACTATTTTGAGCGCCATCTCTATGACGTCGGCCGCAGCGGCATTTATCTGGAAGTGCAGCAAGCCTTGGCCCGCCTCATCAATACGGAATTTTTATTGGACGCCATCATTAATTACGCCGTTTTTTCTTGCAATGAGTTCCTGGCCAGAGGAAAATCATTGGCACAGAGTCTCCTGAATCAATACATCGAACATGGCGAAATCACCGTCGGCGTCCCGGTCAAGCTCGGCTTCCACAGCCGGCCCTGTATGCTGGTAGCCAAAATCGTCCAACATTACGGCGGCCAGGTGGAAATGATCGTGGCCGAGGACCGGTTTGATGCCAGTTCTATCCTGGACCTGCAGTGGGCGGGGGGAAAGGTGCAACGGGAAAATCTCTCCCAGGTGAAATTTCGGGGTGATGCCCGCGCCCTGGCCGACATCGCCATTTTAGCCGGCATCAATTACGGCGAAGATACCATGGGCAAGGGCATCCCCCTGCCCCCGGAACTCTCCTACCTGCGATGACCACCAACTCCGGTCAGGTCCGCTGGTATAGCGGTTCGACCCTGTACGAGCAACCCCGCCAGTTATTCTGGGGCGGCCGCTGGCTGGAGGTTCATACCGTATTGTCCCGGGGACGATCCCCTGACTGCGCTTTCCTCATCGTCGTGGCCTCAGATCGACGC